>CAIVJV010000083.1 GCA_903906325.1 uncultured Gemmatimonadota bacterium | reverse complement strand
CCGAACGAGAAGTTGCCGAGCATCTCGAAGAAGGTGTGGTGCCGCGCGGTGTGGCCCACCTGCTCGAGGTCGTTGTGCTTGCCGCCGGCGCGCACGCACTTCTGGCTCGTGGTCGCGCGGCGCTCCCCGTCGGGAGGGGCCTCCTGCCCGAGGAAGATCCGCTTGAACGGCACCATCCCGGCGTTGGTGAAGAGCAACGTCGGGTCGTCGGCAGGGACGAGCGTGGCGCTCGGGCGGATGACGTGCCCCTGCCGGGCGAAGAAGTCGAGGAAACGGCGGCGGATCTCGGCGGCGTGCATCCCGGGAAAATTACACGGGCCCTGGGCCTACCGCTGTTCGGCGCCCCCGCGGACCAGCCGCGCCAGCGCTGGCGCGTCGAAGCGACCGCGCACCAGCAGGACCCCCTCCCCCTCCTCGGGTTCGCTCGCCGTGACCTCCCCGAGCCGGTGCGCCTCGGCGAGCAGCTTCCCATCCGTCATCGGGATCGCGAGGACCACCTCCGGCCGACGGGCCCGCTGCGCCTCCCGGAGCAGGTCGCGCAGGGGTTCCAGCCCGCCCGAGGCCGCCGCGCTGGTGAAGACGCTCCCCGGGGCCAGGTTCGCGATCCGTGCCTCGAGCGCCGCCCGGACCTCGGGGTCGAGCCGATCGACCTTGTTGAACACATAGACCATCGGGATCTCCTGCGCCCCGAGCTCCGCGAGCACCTGATCGACCACCAAGCGATGCTCCTCCCACGAGGGGTGGCTCGCGTCGATCACATGGAGGAGGAGATCGGCCTCCTGCACCTCCTCGAGGGTCGCACGGAAACTGGCCACGAGGTGATGGGGGAGCTTGCGGATGAACCCCACCGTATCGGTGAGGAGCACCGACTGGTGGTCCCCGAGGTCGACCTCGCGCGTGAGGGGGTCGAGCGTCGCGAAGAGGCGGTCCTCGACGAAGACCTCGGCGCTCCCTGAGATCCCCCGGAGGATCGAGCTCTTCCCCGCGTTCGTGTACCCGACGAGGGAGGCCTTGAAGACCCCGGTGCGCCCCGCGCGCTGCACATGCCGAGCCTTGGTGACCTCCTCGAGTCGCTCCTTGAGCAACCGGATCCGATGCCCCACGAGACGGCGGTCGGTCTCGAGCTGGGTCTCACCGGGACCGCGCACCCCGATCCCCCCGCGGAACTTCTCGAGGTGGGTCCACATCCGCACGAGCCGCGGGAGCGAATACTCGAGCTGCGCCAGCTCCACCTGCATCCGCGCCTCGGCGGAGCGCGCACGCACCGCGAAGATGTCGAGGATGAGTTCGGCGCGGTCGATCACCCGCTTCCCGACCTCCCCCTCGAGATTCTTCCCCTGGGCCGGCGAGAGCTCGTCATCGAAGATCACGAGCGTGGCCTCGGTGGCGCTCACCAACTGCTTCAGCTCCTCGACCTTGCCGCGCCCGATGTACGTGGCGGGATCGGGGCGATCGATCTGCTGCGTGAGGGTCCCGACCACCACGGCGCCCGCGGTATCGGTGAGCTGGGCCAGTTCCTCCAGATGCTCGGCGGCATGATGCCGGTCGGTCCCCCGCTTGAGCGGCGCCCCGACGAGGATCGCCCGCTCCTGCGCGGGCGCGAGCTCGATGAGGTCCTTGCTCATCGGCGCACCGTGCCGCCGCTCTCGAACGGACGCGTGAGCCGGCCGAAGGGGGTGACGTACTGGAATTCCCCCGTCACCCGATAGGGCACCGTCCCCGAGGCGACGAACCGGACCATCACCACCCGCAGGGCCTCCAGGACGAACTCCACCGGGACCTCGACCAGCGTGGTCGAGCGCGGGGGTAGGGTCACGAGTCGATCGACGGTCCCCGTCGCGACCTGCGTCGAATCCACCCAGACGACGTAGCGCACGCCGGCGACATCGAGTCGGAAGTCGTTGGGGTTCTCGACCCGAAGCGAGACGTCGAGCGCCCCGCCGCGGAGCCCGATGCTCCGCACCTTGGTATCGGCGACGGTGACCTCGGGGGGGATGAAGGCCGCACGCGCCAACGAGCGACACCCACCGAGACTCAGCAGCGCGCCGACCAGGATGGCGCGCGCACGCCACCGCGCCCCGCCGTCTCGGTGCAGCGACATCCTCCAACCGCCTGCGCGTTCACCCATGTGCCTCCCCTCCCGCGGGGTCCGTCCCCTCCCGTCCGCCCACGCGATCGGCCAACGACCGCCACCAGGCCAGTCGCTTCTCGACCTCCCGCTCGAACCCATGGTCTCCGGGGACGTAGAAGGTCGCCCCCCGCACCTCGTCAGGGAGATAGTCCTGCGGGAGGTATCCCTCGGGGACGTCATGGGCGTACTGATACCCTGCCCCGTAGCCGAGCTCCCGCATCAGTGCGGTGGGGGCATTGCGCAGATGGAGCGGCACCGGCGCCGCCGGTGTGGCGCGGGCGGCCTCACGCGCGGCCATCCACGCCGCGTAGACGCGGTTCGACTTGGGCGCGGTCGCCAGGTAGACCGCCGCCTCGGCCAAGGCCAACTCCCCCTCGGGTGAGCCCAGGAAGTGCAAGGCATCGCGGGCGGCGATCGCGAGCGTCAGCGCACGCGGGTCCGCGAGCCCCACGTCCTCCGCCGCGAAGCGGACGGTCCGGCGCGCGATGTACATCGGGTCCTCGCCCCCCTCGATCATGCGGGCGAGCCAGTAGAGCGCCCCCTGTGGATCGGACCCGCGCAACGCCTTGTGGTACGCCGAGATCGTATTGAAGTGCTGCTCCCCGGACTTGTCATAGCGGGCGACGCGCTGCTGCATCGCCGCGGCGACGACGTCCGTCGTGATCGTCTCTTCGGCGAGGGCCGCCGCGGCCTCGAGGACGGTCAGGGCCCGCCGCGCGTCTCCGTCGGCCGCATGGGCCAACGCCTCCCGCGCCGCCGGCTCCATGGTCAGCCCGCGAGAGCCCAACCCCCGCTCCGGATCGTGAAGCGCCCGATCGAGGATCACGGCGATCGCCTCGGGGCTCAACGGCGGGAGTACCACCACGCGGAGGCGACTCAGCAGCGCCCCCGTGAGCTCGAAGCTGGGGTTCTCCGTCGTCGCGCCGATCAAGGTGAGCACGCCACTCTCGACATGCGGGAGCAACGCATCCTGCTGCGCGCGATTGAAGCGATGGATCTCGTCGATGAAGAGGATCGTCCGGGTGGCGAAGAGCCCGCGTTTCTCCGCCGCCGTCACGACCTCCCGGAGGCGCGGGATCCCATCGGTGACCGCGCTGAAGGGGATGAACTCCGCCTGGACGTGGTGCGCGACGAGGCGGGCGATGGTGGTCTTGCCGCTGCCGGGTGGCCCCCAGAGGAGGAAGGAACCGGGGTCCCCGCTCGCGAGCGCGCGCCGCAACGGTTGTCCCTCCCCCAGCACCTGCTCGTGTCCCACCACCTCATCGAGCGTGCGCGGGCGCATCCGGGCCGCCAACGGGACGCCGCTCGACGGTCGCGTCACGCTCAATGGCCGATCAGCACGCGGAGCCCCACGGCGATGCCGCATCCGATGAAGAAGACGACGTTGTGTGCCCACCCCGCCTTCCCTTGGAACTCGGGGATGAGGTTGGAGGCCCCCACATAGAGCGTGACCCCCGCGGCGAGGGCCAACCCCCACCGCGCGAGGGGATCGAGCCAATCGGTGAGCGCGACGCCGAGGAGGGTGGCGACCCCGAGCGCCGTGGCCGCGCCAAGCGCCGCCGGACGTGACCGCCCCGCCGCGACCCAGAGCGAGGCGATCGCCAGCCCCTCCGGCACCTTGTGCAGGACGATCGCCCCGAAGACGAGCACACCGAGCGCCGAGTCGACATGGAAGGCACTCGAGATGGCCACGCCGTCCACGAAGGTGTGCAGGAGGAGCCCGACCAGGGCCGCATCCCCGACGTCGCGACCCACCACGTGCGTCTCCTCACCGAAGTGGAAATGTCCCACGAGGGCGTGTTGGGTGAGATGCACGAGCAGGAACCCCAAGAGAATCAGGAGGGGGGATTCGACCCCGCCTCGCGCGAGCGCCTCGGGGAGGAGCCCCGTGAGCGCGACCGCGACGAGGAATCCCGCCGAGAAGGCGAGGAGGAGCTCGAGGGTCCGCGGGGCCCAGCGTGGGCGCGCCGTGATGGCCGCGGCCCCGACGACATTCCCGGCCGCCGCGATCACCGCGTACAGGAGACTCGTCACGTCTCGCTACGACGTCGCAGCGCCTGCACGAGCCCGCGCAGCGCCAGCTCGTATCCGTCGGCACCGAAGCCCGCGATCACCCCGATCGCTCCCGGCGCGAGCCACGAGTGACGACGCTCCGGCTCGCGGGCCCACAGGTTGGAGAGATGCACCTCGGCGTACGGGAGGCGCACCGCGGTGAGCGCGTCGCGGATGGCGAGACTGGTGTGCGTCCACGCCCCCGCGTTCACCAGCGCGCCATCCACCACGCCGTAGCAGTTGTGGATCGCGTCGATCATCCGCCCTTCGTCATTGAACTGCGAGAAGAGGAGGGTGATGCCGAGGTCCTCCCCCACCGCCTCGAGTCGGG
>CAIVJV010000082.1 GCA_903906325.1 uncultured Gemmatimonadota bacterium | reverse complement strand
CCGGCGATCCGGGAGCGCCTGGGGGAGACCCTCGGGGTCCCTGCCGCCGATGTGATGATCAAGGGGAAGACCAACGAGGGGATGGGGTTCATCGGCCGCGGCGAGGGGATCGCCTGCATCGCCGTCGCGACCCTCGTGCGTCTCGGCGCGTAACGCATGGAGCAGTTCTTCGGCTACTTCGACGGGATCCCTCCCGTCGTGCTCTACGCATTGATCTTCGTCGCCTCGTACCTCGAAGGGCTCCTCCCGATCGTCCCGGGCGATCTCGCCACCGCCTTCTTCGCCTTCCTGGCGGCGCGAGCCGGTGGCCTCTTCCCGCCGACGATGGTGGCCGTCGTCACCGGGAGTGTCAGCGGCGCCCTCACGCTCTGGTATCTGGGGATCCGATTCGGCCCGACGCGAGTGACGCACCGGATCGAGGCGATCGGCTTCCACAAGACGGGGGAGGGGATGGAGGCGGCCGAGGGAAAGGTCGAGGACGCGTACCGGAAGTACGGATGGATCGCCCTGCTCGTGGCCCGCATGGTGCCCGGGGTGCGGGCTGTGGTCCCGGCGGCCGCCGGCGTGCTGCGCATCCCGTTCTGGGAGGTCACGGCGATCTTCACCGCCGTCTCCATCGTCTGGTACGGCACCATCACCTGGCTCTCCTTCCGGATGGGCTCCGACTGGGCGGTGGTCCAGGCGACGGTGACCCGCGTCCTGCGGGAGATGGGGACGGGCGCCTCGATCGTCGCTCTGGTCCTCGTCGGCGTGGGGGTGGTGATCTGGCGGCGTCGCCGGCGGCGGTGAGCCCCATGCCGCATCCGATGCGCGAGGACGCGATCGCACGCGCCTTCCTGTTGGAGCGCTTCGACGAGTTCCTCACGCTGGAGCAGGGGAGTAGCGCGCGGACCAACGAGGCGTACGGGCGCGATGTCGCGCGACTTGCCGTCTGGGCCGCCACCAAGGGGGTGAGCGCACCGAGCGGGCTCACCGCACCGCATCTCCGCGAGTTCGTCTATCACCTCAAGGACCTCGGGCTCGCGCCGAGTAGCATGCGGCGGGCGATCTCCGCGATCCGCACGTGGTATCGGTTCCTGCTCGCGGAGGGAATCGTCGCCGTGGATCCGAGCGAGCGGCTCGAGACCCCCCGAAAGTGGCGGACCCTCCCCGAGGTGCTGACGGTCGATGAGGTGGAGCGATTGATCCAGGTGGTCTCCCTCGACGACCCCCTCGCGCTCCGCGACCGTGCGATGCTCGAACTCGCCTATGGGGCGGGACTCCGGGTGAGCGAGTGGATCGGGATCGGGACGGCGGACCTGGCCCTCGATGACCTGGTCGTCCGCGTCTTCGGCAAAGGGGGGAAGGAGCGGCTGGTCCCGATCGGTCGACAGGCGGTGGGGGCGGTCGCGATGTACCTCCGAGAGCTCCGTCCGCGGCTCGAGCAGGGGGCGGGACAGGGGCGGCTCTTCCTGAATGCCCGCGGCAAGCCCCTGAGCCGGATGGGGGCCTGGGGGATCCTCCGGAAGCATGTGGCGGCCGCTGGGATCGCCAAGGCGGTCACCCCCCACACCCTCCGCCACAGCTTCGCGACCCACCTCCTGGAGGGGGGGGCGGACCTCCGTGCGGTCCAAGAGATGCTGGGGCACGCCGACATCTCGACCACCCAGATCTACACGCATGTGGACCGGGAGCACCTGCGGCAGGTGCACCGGCAGTTCCACCCCCGCGGCTGAGCCCCCGTCGCTCTTGTAAGTCCTCGCCGGGACGATAGATTGCTCTGGCGTGGATTTTGCGTCCGCGCGGCCTATCCCGGTGAGGCTCCCATGAAGGTGCTCGCCGTCATCCCAGCTCGGCTGGGCGCGACTCGCCTCCCCAGAAAACCGCTCCGCCTCCTCGGAGGCGCCCCACTCGTCGTCCGCGTCTTGGAGCGCGTCCGGAGCCTCGGACTCGCCGATCATGTCGTCGTCGCCACGGAGGCCGAGGAGGTCGCTGCCGTCGTGCGCGCGGCCGGCGGCGACGCGGTCCTCACCTCCGAGCACCACCTCTCCGGGACCGATCGTGTGGCCGAGGTGGCGACCCAGCCGGCCTATGCGGGGTACGAGCTCGTGGTGAACGTGCAGGGGGACGAGCCGTTCATGCGCGGCGACGCGATGGCCGGCGCGATCGCGATGGTCCGCGACCACGGCTTCGATCTGGGGACCGCGGCGGGGCGACGAGGCCCGGAGATCCTCACCGATCCGAATTGCGTGAAGGTCGTCCGGGCCGCGGATGGTCGCGCGCTCTATTTCTCGCGTGCCGCGATCCCGCATCTCCGCGAGGCGGAGGACCAGGCGCTGCGCGACACGCTCGTGGTCCAGCACATGGGGATCTACGCCGCCCGGCGGGACGCCCTGATGCGCTGGGTGAGTTGGCCGCCGCACCCGTTGGAGCTGGTCGAGAAGTTGGAACAGCTGCGCGCCCTCGCCGGCGGTCTGGCGATGGGGGTCGCGATCGTGGAGGCCCCGTCCTGGGGCGAAGTGAACACCGAAGAGGATCTGATGCGGGCCAACACCCAGTGGGCTGCCGAGACAGCCGGAGCCGCCGTATGACGCCGAATCCGACCCAGCACGCGCCGAAGTACATCTTCGTCACCGGCGGGGTGGTCTCCTCCCTCGGCAAGGGGATCGCGGCGGCCTCGCTCGCCCGGCTCCTCGTGGAGCGGGGGCTCACGGTCACGATGATGAAGCTCGACCCCTACCTCAACGTGGACCCGGGGACGATGTCGCCCTTCCAGCACGGGGAGGTCTTCGTGACCGACGACGGGGCGGAGACCGACCTCGATCTCGGGCACTACGAGCGCTTCATCGACCGGCCGCTCACGCAGGCGAACAACATCACCACGGGGCGCATCTACTCCAACGTCATCACCAAGGAGCGGCGCGGCGAGTACCTCGGCTCCACCGTGCAGGTGATCCCGCACATCACCGACGAGATCAAGAGCGCGGTCCGGCGTGTGGCCCCGGGCAATGACGTCGTGGTCGTCGAGGTCGGGGGGACGGTCGGTGACATCGAGTCGCTCCCGTTCCTCGAGGCGATCCGACAGTTCCGGCATGACGTCGGGCGTGAGAACACCGTCTTCATCCACCTCACCCTCGTGCCGTGGATCGCGGCGGCGGGCGAGGTGAAGACCAAGCCGACGCAGCACTCGGTGCGCGACCTCATGGAGATCGGGATCCAGCCCGACATCCTGATCTGTCGGACGGAGCGACCGCTCGCCGAGGATGTGAAGCGCAAGATCGCGCTCTTCTGCAACGTCGAGTTCGGTGCGGTGATCGAGAGCCCCGACGTCTCGACGATCTACCAGATCCCCCTCGTCTTCCACGAGCAGGGGTTCGACGATCTCGTCTGCCGTCGGCTCGGGCTCGAGACCGCGGCCCCGGACCTCTCCGCCTGGCAGGAGATGGTGCGCCGGGTGACCCATCCGCCGCGGAAGGTCCGGATCGCGGTGGTCGGCAAGTACACCGATTACGCCGACTCGTACAAGAGCGTGCAGGAGGCGCTGATCCACGGCGGGATCGCGAACGAGGTGGGGATCGAGATCGCCTGGACCTCGAGCGACCTGTTCACCGATGCGGCGGCGAGCCGCGCCCTGCTCGCGGGCGTCGACGGCATCCTCGTCCCCGGCGGCTTCGGCGTGCGCGGGGTGGAGGGGATGGTGCAGGCGATCCGGGCCGCCCGTGAGGGGAACATCCCCTTCTTCGGCATCTGCCTCGGGATGCAGGTCGCGATCATCGAGTTCGCCCGCCATGTGGCCGGCCTCGACGATTCCAACTCGAGCGAGTTCGCGCCGGAGTGCGGCCATCCCGTCATCTCGCTGCTCGAGTCGCAGCAGGGGGTGCAGGAGATGGGGGGCACCATGCGCCTCGGGGCGTATCCCTGCCGGCTCCGCCCCGGCTCGAAGGCCGCGGAGATCTACGGGCAGCCGGAGATCAGCGAGCGGCATCGCCACCGCTACGAGGTCGCCAACCAGTACCGCGAGAGGTTCCAGGCGCAGGGGATGCGGCTCTCCGGGCTCTCTCCCGATGGGTCGCTCGTCGAGATGATCGAGCTCCCCGAGCATCCGTACTTCGTGGCCTGTCAGTTCCATCCCGAGCTCAAGTCGCGGCCCACGCGGCCCCATCCGCTCTTCTCGGCCTTCGTCGCCGCTGCGGCGCAGCGCGCCACGACGCGCGGGGCCTCCACCACCGCGGGCGCGATGCGCTCGCACGTCGAGGCCCTGTGAGCGTCACGACGTTCCCCACGGGGCAGCTCTTCCTGATCGCGGGGCCCTGCGTCGTCGAGCACGACGACCTGATGTTCCGTGTGGGGGACCATCTCGCGCGGCTCGCGGAGCGCGTGCCGGGCGGGATCCTCTTCAAGGCGAGCTTCGACAAGGCGAATCGCTCCAATGCGGGGGCGGCGCGTGGGCCCGGGTTGCACGAGGGGCTCGCCGCGCTGGACCGCGTGCGCGCGCGCACCGGGTTGCCGGTGCTCACCGACGTGCATCTCCCGGCGCAGTGCGCCGCGGCGGCGCAGGTGGCCGATGTGTTGCAGATCCCGGCCTTCCTCTGCCGCCAGACCGACCTCCTCGAGGCGGCGGGCGCCACGGGGAAGCCGGTGAATGTGAAGAAGGGGCAGTGGATGCACCCGGAAGGGTTGGTCGGGGCGGTCGCCAAGGTGCGCGCCGCGGCGCCCGCTGGTACCCCGGTCGCCGTCACGGAGCGCGGGACCTTCTTCGGCTATGGCGACCT
>CAIVJV010000081.1 GCA_903906325.1 uncultured Gemmatimonadota bacterium | reverse complement strand
GATCGCCTCGCCCGGTCGTCTGGTGCTCCTCTCGGTGATCGTGGTCCTCACCTCGGTGATCTCAGCGGGCTACTACCTCTCGATCCTCCGCGCGATGTTCATGACGCCGCGCGCCGAGGGGGCGGCGGAGATCCCCGCCGCGGGCCCGATGACGCGCACCGTGATGGTCGTGGCCGCCGTGCTGATCGTCGTCCTCGGCGTCCTCCCCGGCCAGATCACCCCACTCACCGCGCGATCCACCTTCGCCCCGCATCCGGTGGACCCGATGATCCTCTCCGTCCCCGCGCCGCGATGATCGCGTCAGGGATCTTCCGCCAGTACGACATCCGCGGGATCTACGGCAAAGATCTCACCGTGGAGGCGGCGGAGGCGATCGGTCGCGCCTATCCGCTGGTCATGGCGGAGCGTGGCGTCTCCGGGGCCGTCGCCGTCGGACGGGACAACCGGCCGAGTGGGAAGGCGCTCCGCGATGCGCTGGTGCAGGGGCTCACCGCGAGCGGCGTCGACGTGATCGACGTCGGCGAGGTGCCCACCCCGCTTCTGTATTGGAGCCTGCATCACCTCCCGGTGGCGGCGGGCATCCAGATCACCGGGTCACACAACCCACCGGAGTACAACGGGTTCAAGTGCTGCATCGGGACGGGCTCCCTGCATGGCGAGGGGATCACGCGACTTCGTGACCTCATCCACGCGGGGGCGTTCCCCGCAGGGCAGGGGACGGTCCGACACGAGGCGATCGTCGACCGCTATGTGACGGACATCGTGGCGCGCATCGGTCCCCTCCCGCGTGACCTCAAGGTCGTGATCGATTGCGGCAACGGCGCGGGGGCGATCGTCGCCCCGCAGCTCTTCGCCGCCCTCGGCGTGCAGGCGACGATGCTCTTCGCCGAGAGCGATGGCACCTTCCCGAACCATCACCCCGACCCGACGGTCGAGGCGAATCTCCAAGACCTCATCGCCTCGGTCCGATCGACCGGGAGCCAGCTCGGGATCGGTTTCGATGGCGACGCCGATCGGATCGGGCTCGTCGATGAGGAGGGGACGATCGTCTGGGGCGACTATCTCCTCCTGCTGTATGCGCGCGATGTGCTGGCGCGCACCGGGACGGGCCAGTCGATCATCTTTGACGTGAAGTGCTCGCAGGCCCTCGCCGATGGGATCACGCAGGCCGGCGGCACCCCGGTGATGTGGAAGACCGGGCACTCCCTCATCAAGGACAAGATGAAGGCGCTGCACGCGCCGATCGCCGGCGAGATGTCGGGCCACATGTTCTTCACCGAGGGCTTCTACGGGCACGACGATGCGCTCTACGCCGCGGCGCGACTCCTGCGGATCGTCGCCGATGCCAAGCGGTCGGTGAAGGCGTTGCTCGCCGACGTGCCGCGCCTGGTCTCGACGCCTGAGCTCCGCATCGATTGCGCCGATGATCGCAAGGAAGGGGTCGTGCGCGATGCCCTGGCCCACTTCCGGGCGCGCTATCCCGTCTCCGACGTGGACGGGGTCCGCATCCTCTTCGACGGCGGGTGGGGGCTCATCCGCAGCTCGAACACGCAACCGATCCTCGTGATGCGGTTCGAGGCCGACTCCGCGGCGCGGCTCGCGACCATCCGCGGGGAGGTTGAGGCATGGCTCACCGGCCAGGGGATCGACGTCACGCCCGGCGTCGGGCACTGAGATGACCCAGCGGCGTGGCCGCTGGCGGTGGGTCGTCGGGCTCCTGGTGGCCCTCGCCGTCGGGCGCGGGATGGCAGGGCTCTTCGCAGGGGCCGCGCAGGCCGACGCGCTGGGGATCCGCCCGAGTTGGCGTCTCCTGACCGCGATGGACCTCTCGCTGCGCGTGCTGGTGGCCGCGGTCGCCGCGCTGGTCCTCTTCGCCAATCTGCTGGCCGTCCGACACTCGATCGTCTCGGTCGTGCTCCCGCGGCAGCTGGGGAACCTGCGCTTCGGGGAG
>CAIVJV010000080.1 GCA_903906325.1 uncultured Gemmatimonadota bacterium | reverse complement strand
GGTGGCGAGGACCTCCTTCGCCTGGTCGAAGGCCTCCGGCATCACACGCATCGCCTTGCGATTGTCACCGAAGCTCGACCGGGTCTCCGGGATCGGCGCCACCCCGTGGTCCGCGGTCAGGGCGAGGACGATCCGATCGGCGCCTCGCAGCGCGACGAGGCTGTCCAGGAAGACCCCGAGGGCCCGATCGAGGCGAAGGACCTGATCGTGGACCTCCCGACTGTCCGGCCCCCAGCGATGCCCGATCGCGTCCATCGTCGACAACGAGATCGCGAGCAAGTCGGTCTGGGGACCGGCCCCGAGATCCATCGCACGCACCCCGCGCCAGGCGAAGTCGAGGGTGAGTTCGTCCATGAACGGGAAGGTGATGACGAGATTGTTCGCCCGCATCGGATCAGATGGCATCTCATGGGGGAAGAGCGGCTCCTCACTCCGGAGCTCGCCCGGACTCTCGTCAGGCTCCGGGTACTCATATGACGGGAGCAGCAACGACCAACTCTTGCCGGCGTACCGGCTCACCACACGCTCCTCGGCGTTGAACCGCTCGACCCACGCGGGGAGGGCGTCGGCGTAATAGGTGCTCGTCACGAACCGTCCCGAGGCGGGCGCGTACCAGAAGACCGGATGCTGGCCTCTCCCGATCGGGAGGATCGCCCCGCGGTCCTTCCGAGAGACCGAGAGGACGCGGGTCCGGTCGTCCGATGTGGTCATCCAATCGGCGAGGGTCGTCCCCTTGAACCGGAAGGGAGAGGCGCCCGTCCCGTCGGAGCCGACGAGCGGCGAGGCACTGGTGTTGACCCCGGCCGAATTGCTCGCGATCCCCGTCGAGTACGGGAAGCGCCCGGACAGCGTGGACGCGTGGCCTGGTGCGGTCTCGGTGTTGGCGTGGTCCTGGAACCCGTCCCGATAGAAGGCCCCACCATCGACCACGCGTCGGAGCCCACCTTTCAGCTGGCTGTGCCAGCGTTCGAGGTACTCCGGGCGGAGCTGATCGACCGTGAGGAGGACCACCAGGGCCGGTCGCTCGCGGTCCTCGAGGAGACGGACCGGCGATTGCGCCGCGAGGACACGGCCGACGAGGAGGAGGACGAGCAGCGTGGGGGCGGACCGGCGGAGAGAGGTGGGCATACCTAGAACATACCCCGCGACCCCGGGGAGGTGGAGTTGCCGACCGCTCCCGCGGGCGGCACGTTTCCCATCGTCCTGCCCACCCCCCCCCTGCCTCCGACATGACACAGCGTCCGCGCGCCCTCTCGGTGTTCCTCGGCGTCCTCCTCCTCTCCGGACTCGTCGGACGTGCGAGCCACGCCCAGGTCCTCTTCCGCTCCAAGGTCCCGGTGGCCATCACCCTGACCACGAACCTGCGCGACATCGTGCGCGAGCGCGATTCGACCGCACTTCGGTGGTTCGGCGCGGCGATGACCTGGACCGATGAAGGGGGGAAGGTCGCGACCGGGACGATGCCGGTCGAATTGCGAGCCCGCGGCCATTTCCGCCGCCAGGCGCGGAACTGCTCCTTCCCGCCGCTCTACCTGCGCGCCGAGCGGGAGGCGCGCGAGGGGACGCTCCTCCAGGGCAATCCACGCCTGAAGGTCGTGACGCCCTGCCGGCCGAACGCGCCGGAGTATCAGCAGTACATCCTGCTGGAATACCTGATGTACCAGACCTATGCGATCCTGAACCCGATCCACCATCGGGCTCGGCTGGCGACCATCACGTACAAGGACTCCACCGATCGTGTGAAGCCGATCACCGTGACCGCATTCCTCCTCGAGACCGAGGAGGAGGTGGCGGACCAGCACCGCATGACCTCCCTCGACCAGACCGGGGCCCTGTTCGCCGACTTCGATCCCGGCGCCCTGAATCGGATCGCGCTCTGGGAGTACTGGATCGGGAACACCGATTGGTCGGTCGCGGCGCTGCACAACATCGAACTGTTCAGAAACGAGGCGGGGACCTATTACCCCGTCGCGTATGACTTCGACTGGTCCGGTGCGGTGAACGCCCGCTACGCCTTCCCGAACCCGATGTTGGGGATCCGCTCCATCCGGCAGCGGCTGCATCGTGGCCCCTGTCGCACCGCCGCCGAGTGGGCACCGACCCTCGCCCATTTCAAGGAGAAGCGCCCGGCGATCGACTCGCTCTGGGCCGCCAGCGTCCCGGGGCTCGACGTCAAGCGGCGCGACGATACCAAGGCCTTCCTGGACGAGTTGTGGCCTATCCTCGACGACCCGAAGAAGTTCGACCGCGCCGTCGTGAAGGAGTGTCAGGCGCAGGGGAACTGATCCGGACCCCGAGGCAGTTGTCGCACCCCGTACAGCGCGGGCGGGCGGCGGGGTCGCCAAAGTACCGGAGCACGAAGGCGCGGCGACACTGCTCGGTGTACGCGTAGCGCTGCATCTGCTCCAGCTTCCGCATCTCCGCGTGGTGGCGACGCTCGAGCGCGGCCCAGTCGACCCCCCAGTGCTCGATCGGGGCGCTGGGGTCCGCGAGGGTGAGTCCCTCGCCCAAGCGGCGCCACACGACCATCTGTCGCCGTTGGAGTGCCTCGAGCTGCGCGAAGGCGCCATGGGCACCGCCGAGCCCAGGCGGGACCGCATCCAGGTCGGCGACGATACCCTGATGCAGACGGTCCGTCGCCCGCCGCCAGAGCGACCGGAGGAGTGCGAGAGCCAGCCCGTCCGACGCGGGGTCGAGCTCGGTGCGGATCCGCTCCGTGGTGGCGAGGAGGCGCACGTACGCATGGGTGCGTGATGGGTCGGCGACGGCGACGGCCCCAGCCCGCCCGAGGAGCTGCAGTGACGCGCCAACCTGCCGGTCGCTCACCTTGGTCTGTTTGGTGGTCGCCGCCGCGGCGATCCCTGCGGCGTCCTCTTCCACCAGCCCCTCCGCATCGGCGAGCCGCCGACAGGCACGATAGACCGCCGTCACGACGGCCTTGGACGGGATCGCCGAGTCGATGAAGAACTCATGGGTGAAGCGATCGGGATAGGCATGCAACAGGATGGCGGTCGCCGGGAGCCGATCACGTCCGCCCCGCCCCGCCTCCTGATAGTACGCCTCCAACGTCCCGGGCATGGCGTAGTGGATGACGAGCCGCACATTCGGCTTATCGATCCCCATCCCGAATGCGTTCGTGGCGACGATCACCGAGGCCCGCTCGGTCATGAAGGCGTCTTGCACGTCGGCGCGCGTCGCGTCATCGAGACCGGCATGATACCCGACCGTCGGGATCCGAGCGCGTTTCAGCATCTGCGTGATCCGTTCGACGGTGCGCCGCGTCGAGGCATAGACGATCGTGACGCCATCCCCCTTCTGCGCACGCACGAGATCGATCAGCGTCGCATCCTTGGCGGCATCGTTCTTGGTGGCGACCACATGGTAACTCAGGTTCACCCGGTCGAAGCCCGAGATGATGATGCGCGGATCGACCAGCCCGAGCTGCCGGACGATGTCCTCGCGGACCTCCGGGGTGGCGGTCGCGGTCAGCGCGACGGTCGGCGGGCACCCCAGCTGATCGCGCACCGCCTTGACCCGCAGGTAACTCGGTCGGAAGTCATGCCCCCACTCGCTGATGCAGTGCGCCTCATCGACCGCGAGCAGCGTGACCCCCACCTGGCGAAGCCGGGGTCCCAACGTCCCGAGATCGAAGCGCTCCGGTGCCACGTAGAGTAGATGGATCTTCCCGGCGTGGACCTGCGCCATGCGTGCGGAGATCTCGCCGGCCGTGAGGGTGCTGTTGAGGTAGGTGGCGGCCACCCCGCGCGCGGTGAGCGCGTCGACCTGGTCCTTCATCAATGAGATGAGCGGCGAGATGACGACGGTCAGCCCGCCGAGGGTGAGCGCGGGGACCTGAAAGCAGAGGGACTTCCCGCCCCCGGTGGGCACGACGACCAGCGTGTCGCGCCCCTCGAGGACGGACGCGACCGCCTCGGACTGCCCCGGTCGGAAATCCGGATACCCGAACCGCTCCGCCAGGACGCGGCGGGCCTCCTCACGCGTGGGTCGCGGGGCCGTCATCGCCATACCTTACCGCGGCGGACTGAGACGATCCGCATCATCGGAGCGCGGCCAGGGGTCAGACCGCGCGCGCGAAATGGCCGCGGGTGAACCCCTCGGCGAGGAGCGGACGGACGCGGCGCTGCGGCCTGCCGCCAGCCGCCAGCGCATCGAGCTCGGCGCGATATGCGGCAACGATCTCCGCCACCGGGTCCGTCGCGAGGTTGAAGAGGAGCCGGACCTCTCGGACCCCCTGCTCCCAGAGTCGGGGGAGGAACTCCGTCCCATCGATCGGCCGCGAATGCAACAAGCGGTTCCGGCAGGCGTAATCGGTGGCGACCGGGAAGACATACCCCGCGGGATCGGTCATGCGGGTGTCCGTGTGCTGCTTGGTGCACAGGTCGCGACAGTGCGTGGGGGTACGGTCGAAGGCCGCGCTGAGCACGCAGTGTTCGAGCGTCATCCCCTCCGGCCGTCCGAAGACGACCACCTCGAACCCCGCGCCATGCCATGGCGCGACGAGCGCGCCGATCTCGTCAGCGGTGAGCTCGATCGACGGGGTGATGCGCGACGCCCCGAGGTCGAAGAGCTCGGCGGCCGTGTGCGCGTTGAAGCAGTTGACGGCGTAATCGGCGGCGACATCGCGCCCCGCCTGCGCGAGCTCATGGAGGAGCCCGACATGCCCCGAGAGGATCGGCGTCCCGAGGGCGAGCCACTTGTCGAGCTTCCTCCGGTCAGCAGGGCGCACGATGGTGGGGAGGCGAAGCCGGAACGACTTGCCCGCCGCGGTCGCGCGATCGATCACCGCCGACACCGCCGACACCGCGGGGAAGGGATGCCGCAGGAAGGGGTCGAAGACGATCGCATCGGCCCCGGACGCGAGCGCCGCGTCGGCCGCCTCGACACGCCAGACCTCGGCGATCAGACGCGGGGCCGTCGCCTCCGGCCCTGACACGCGCGTCGCCGAGGCCGTCGGCACCGTCCGAACGACCTCCTCGACCAGCATCCGCCGCGTCTCCAGCGCACTCTCGCGCGCCCAGTCGCGCTGCACGAGCAGCTCGTCGACCGCGCTCTGCCGGAGACGGTTGAGTTCGCTGAGCGGGAGGAAGAGCCCCGCCCCGAGCCCCGCCGCATCGAGATCCCCCAGGGCGAACGGCGTCTCGCCCAACCGACCGAACTGTTCACGCAACTGCGCGACATCGAGCGCACGAGAGGACGCCGGGGCGAGCGGGACCTCGCTCCGCACCACCACCTCGCTGTCCGCCGTGGTGACGATCGCCTTGAGCGGGGATCCCGCTGCCCCGAAGCAGCGGACATCGAGGCGGGTGCGGCGCCGGAGCGGTTCACGCCCGACCTTCGCGAAGGTCGCGCGCGCCCGTTCCAGGAGTGAGGCGTGCGAGCTCCGGACCACGCGCCACCCGATCGGCACACGCTGGCGCGCGGTGATGGCCTGCCGCCACATCCCCGGCTGATGCGCGAGCGTGCGCACCGTCCCCGCCGCGAACCCCATGCTGGTGAGATGCCCGCCCTCGGGCGGCTCGAACCCCAGGCCGTCCCCCGCCTCGATCGGTGCGGCGACCTCGATGATCACCTCGCCATCCCCACTCCCGACCACCAGACCCAGCTCCACCCCGCGATTATCGGGCTGCGTCCGGGTGATGTAGTGCCGCCCCTCACGCCCGCCATACATCCCGCCTGTGAAGCCGCGCGAGAAGATCTGCACGAGGGGCTGCACCGCCTCCATCGTCGGCGAGGTGAAGACCCCCTGCTGGATGTCCTTGAGGAATTGACGATAGCCGCGCGTCACCGTCGCGACGAACTCGGGCTTCTTCTTCCGTCCCTCGATCTTGAGGCACCCGACCCCCGCCTCGACGATCGCCGGCAGGTGATCCCATGCGCCGAGATCGCGGGCGGAGATGAGATAGCCTCGATCGAGCTCCGCGCCCGTCACCGCGTCGTGGAGCAGGTAATCCTTCCGGCACGACTGCGCGCAGGAGCCCCGATTCGCCGAGCGCTCGGAGATCATCCCCGACATGAAGCACTGCCCGGAGTACGAGATGCAGAGCGCGCCGTGGATGAAGGTCTCCAGTCCGAGCCCCGGCACCGCCTCTCGGATCGCCCGGATATCCTCCAGAGAGTTCTCGCGCGCGAGCACCACCCGATCGATCCCGAGCCGCTGCATCACCGCGGCCCCTGCGGCATCATGCACCGTCATCTGCGTGGAGCCGTGCACCTCGAAGGTCGGATAGGTGCGCTGGATGGCCCGGATGAGCCCGATGTCCTGGACGATCGCGGCATCGATCCCCCGATCGATGCATTCCCCCAGGTACAGGAGGGCCTCCGCGAGCTCCGCGGGCTTGATCAGCACATTCAGCGTGAGGTAGATCCGCGCGCCACGCTCATGCGCGATGAGACAGGCCTGCTCGAGCTCGTCGAGGGTCAACTGGGCCCCGTCATCCCGCGCGTTGAAGCGCGAGGCCCCGCAGTAGACGGCATCCGCGCCATTGGCGACGGCGGCGCGGACCGCCTCCAGCGTGCCCGCGGGGGCGAGGAGCTCAGGGATCTGACGGGCGACGGCCATCCCGGAAAGCTATCCGCGCGCGGCCAGAAGTTCGCGGAGTTGGTCGAGATGGCGCTCCTCATGGCGGGCCACGAAGAGGGCGAACTGCCAGCCATCCAACGGCCCGAACATCGGGTGCGCGGCCGAGATGCTGGTGAGCAGTGGGCCGAGGCGCCGCAGGAGGGCCTCGAGGGCCTCACGACCCTCCTGCCAGCGCACTCGTTCCGCCGCGAGATCGAGCCCCTTCGGCGGGAGGATCCCCTCGGGCGCCTCGACGCGACGGGTGCGATCCCGCACCGGGAAGCGATCGATGGACGCGAACAGGCGGTCCGGTGAGGGGCCGGGTGGGATGGTCGTCATGGGTGGCAGGGCCCGTTGGCCCTGCTCGAGCCCCCGCATGACCCAATGCTGCACCTTGGAGAGGTGCCAGATGATCTGCGCGGG
>CAIVJV010000079.1 GCA_903906325.1 uncultured Gemmatimonadota bacterium | reverse complement strand
CGGCGGGATGGGGGGACCGGCGAAGAGGGATTCCAAGGTGACGCTGAAGGCCTGCAGCGCCTCGCCATGCGCGATGGCGGTGCGGAGCTTGGTCATCGGACGCGCCAAGAGCTTGGCGACGATGCGATCGGTGGCGTGGTCGGCGACGGCATCGCCGGCGGCGAAGGTGAGTTCGCGCCGGCAGATCTCGGTGAGCGCCTGCGCGAGGGGCCGGATGGCCTCACGCGCGGCGGCGGCGGCGACCCACTCGACGAAGCTCTCGAGCTCCGCCTCGACGATCGTCTCCGCGGCGGGGGCCGCCGCCTTCCGTGTGGCCTCCGCCTGGAGGACCGGGAGGTGCAACGCGTCGAGGTCGGCGACGGTGATCCCCGGCACCCCATGCAAGGTGGGATCGATGTTGCGTGGGATCGAGAGATCCATCAACAGCAGGGGATAGGTCGAGGTCCCGCAGTTCTCACGCGCCTGCCGGAGCGCGCTCGCGACGACCACGGGCTCGGTGGCCCCGGTGGCGGCGATCGCGACATCGGCCATCGCGACCTCGACATGGAGCGCCTCCCACGGCGCGGCGCGGCCCCCGACCTCGGCGGCGAGCTGTTGCGCGCGCTTGGAGGAGCGGTTGATGCAGACCACGTCGCGCGCGCCGAGCTTGTTGAGCTGCCGCGCGACCGATTGTCCCGTCTTCCCGCACCCGACGACGACGAGGCGCGCGTGGGCGAGGTTCCCGAAGCGGTCGCGGGCCGTGGCGGCCGCCTCGGCGCCCACGGACCGGCGTCCGCCGGTGAGCGAGGTCTCGGTCTGCACGCGCTTCCCGGTGCGGAGCGCGGTGTCGAAGAGCCGGTGGAGCACCGAGCCGGCGGCGCCGGTCTCGGAGGCGCGGCGATAGCACTCTCGGATCTGACCGAGGATCTGGCCATCCCCCATCACCTGCGAGTCGAGCCCCGTGGCGATGCGGAGGACGCGACGGGCGACGTCGAGCCCGGCCTGTCGTTGGGCGATCGAGAGGAGGGCCTTGGCGTCCGCCTTGTTCCCCATCCAGGCGCGCGCGATGGCGGTGATCGCGTGATCGAAGGCCGCCGGGGTCGCGGGATCGTGGCTCGCGGTCCAGGCGTAGATCTCGCTGCGGTTACAGGTCGCGAGACAGACCACCTCGCGCACGTCGGCGTGGAGGTTCCCTGCCTCGAGCCGGGCGATGCGTGCGTCCGTGAGATGGAAGCGTTCGCGCGTCGCGACGTTCGCATGCCGGAAGTCGACGGCCATGGAGATCAGCATGACGTCACCGGCCTCGGAAGGGACCGTTGAGTCGCACCACGGTCCAGTTGAGGTAGATCGCGATCATGACCCAGGTGAGATACGGGGCGAACCAGATCCCCGCGTCGTAGGCCAGCGGCCGCGAGGTCCAGTACATCCAGAAGATCGAGGCCCAGAACGGCCCCACCTGCCAGAGCGCCCAATCGGGACGGCGCGCCCGGAAGAAGAGCCAGCTCCACCAGACGTTGCCCACCCCGTTCACGACGCAGGCGACTTGGAAGAGCAATCGCTCCTCCGGCGTGCCACCCGCGCCGCGCCAGGCGATCACGCATCCGGTGCCCGCGGTGAGGAAGACCGTGGTCCAGATCGGACCGAAGAGGGCATCGCGCGGCTTCCACCACGGTTGCCTGAGCGACCGATACCATGGGCCGATGTCGGTCACGAGGGCGCCCAGCGTCGCGACACTCGCCCAGAAGGCGACCGCCGCGGTCACAGGGAGCCAGAAGGCGCGATCCATCAGGTCGTCGCAAGGCCGGTGAGGTGCGCGAGGTTCTTGAAGAAGATCCGCACATGGCTCAAGGGCTTCGCG
Organism: uncultured Gemmatimonadota bacterium; assembly: GCA_903906325.1. GTDB lineage: Bacteria > Gemmatimonadota > Gemmatimonadetes > Gemmatimonadales > Gemmatimonadaceae > Pseudogemmatithrix. The sequence continues at coordinate 4,008 of CAIVJV010000079.1, read as the reverse complement.
CGGACCAGGCGCTTCCGCATGTAGGCGTCGAAGGTGAGGCGTTGCACATCCTCATCCCGGCAGATCGCCACGAAGCGCTCGCGTCGGTCATCGTCGGTGTACCAGAAGCGTTGCATGATGTCGAGCACCCAGAAGACCTGCCCGTGGGCGCGCATGAAGCGCTTGCGTGCGCTGGCCAGGGCGCGAGCCGACCTGGTGGCCAGGGCCGCCTCGACCGCATCGGCGGCGAGCCGGCCCCCGGTCATCGCGTAGAAGATCCCCTCGCCACTCGCCGGGGCGACGACACCCGCCGCATCGCCCGCGAGCACGACCTCCTTCCCGTCATCCCAGATGGGGAGCGGATGCAGGGGGATCGGGGCCCCCTCGGTGCGGATGGTGCGCGCCTGATCGAGCCCCGTGGCCTCGCGGAGCCGCGCGACCGAGCCCTTGAGGCTGAACCCCTTCTGCAGCGACCCCGTCCCGATGCTCGTGGTCTTCCCATGCGGGAAGATCCAGGCATAGAAGTCCGGCGAGAGCGGGCTCTGGTAGTACACATCGCAGCGATCGTGCGCGAAGGCCTCGGAGTCCACCGTGGGGGACTCGACGATCTCATGGTAGGCGAAGACGAACTTCCCCTCGTCCGCGCGCGGGATGCACTGGCGTGCGACCTGCGAGAGGGCCCCATCGGCCCCGATGATGAATCGCGCGCGCACCGACTGTTCCGCCCCATGGCGCGAACGCCCATCGGTGTACACCACGCGGGCCACCCCGTCGGCATCGTGCTCGCGACGGATGAACGCCCCGGTCCGGCGCGCGGCGCCCGCCGCGGCCGCCCGCGCACGGAGCCATTCGTCGAAGACATCACGATCGACCATCCCGACGAAGCCCGGCCCGACGGGGATATCGACGTTCCGGCCCTTCGGCGAGATCATCCGTGCCTCGTTGATCCGGGCGACGAGGAGCGACTCCGGGACCTCGAAGTCGGTGAGCAGCTGCGGCGGCACCGCGCCACCACAGGGCTTCACGCGCCAGGCACGATCGAGGAGGAGCACGGAGCGTCCACGGCGGGCGAGCTCGTGCGCCGCCGTCGCTCCCGCCGGCCCCCCACCCACCACCACCACGTCATACGTCATCTCGGTCATGCGATCTCCTCCACGGTCTCTCCGGTGCGCGGCGCGAGCCCATACGGGGCCACCAGGCGCCAGGCGAAGTTCGGGATCATCCGCTTCATCCGATGCGGACGTTCATGGCGCAGCGTGAGGATCCCCTCTGCCGCCTTCATCTCGACCCGCGTGCGCGCGAACTCCAATCCCTTGGGGCCGAAGCGCCGCTGCGCCCAGCCGATCAGTGGACGGGCCCACTCCGGCGCCCCGCGCACCGGCAACCCACCCACCGAGCGCTCGAGGAGCTGCACGAACCCACGCACCGCGCCCACGCGATCCCCGCGTGCGCCCGGGGCGCTGAGCCGGATCTCGTCCCCCAGCAGCGCGACGAGCTCCTCCCCCCGCGCGGTCCGCACGAGGAGCCACTGATCGCCCTCCCCCCCCATGTAGCCGACCGTCAGGTCGCTGAGGCTGTTCGTATAGTCGAAGCACGACCGGCAGGTCGTCGGGAAGAAATCCTTGGGGAGTTGCCGGATCGGGAGCTGGAGGAAGGGGATGTGGCGGTGCGAGCCATCGGCGAATCGGAGCTCGACGCGATAGTCCGCCAGGAACTCGAGGTAGGTGACCGCCTCGGGATTCGGCGTCAGCAGGGCCAGGAACTGATGGAAGCGCTCCGTGGTGGTGTTGTCGCTGCACGGGGTGCCGATCACATAGAGGCGCTCGAGCCCGAGCTGCGCCTCCAACGCACGCAGCGCATGCACCTGACAAGCCACGCCGATCACCGCGAGGCGCCGATATCCGCGCTCGGCGCAGGTGTCCAAGAGCGCGAGCAGCGGGGCATAGCCCATCTTCATCCCGCGGCACTGCGCCATGTCCGCGGCCTCGGTCACGATCACGGGCCGCGGCCGCCATCGGTCCGCTGGATCGCTCGCCACCGCGAGCACGGCGTCGACCGCCCCGGTCGCCAAGAGCCGCTCGGCGATCCGCGTGGTGATCCCCGTCCACTGCGCCCCGGCCAGCGGCGCACGCAACGCCGCGCGATACATCGCCCGGAAGGGACCGAAGAACACCTCATCGCCCTCGGCCTTGCGCGTGCGCCCATGCACCTGCTGCTCCAGCGCGTCGTACCGGGGGTGGATGAACTGGCAGACCTTCCCGCACTGCGATGCATGCGACGAGCGCGAGACCCCGCAATCGGTGCAGAGGTCGCGGTGCGGCGCCTCCGCCAAGGGGGGCGTCGCCTCGAGCAGGGGGAGCATCGCCACGGCCATCAGCGCATCGCCCCGAGGATCGCGTCGCCGGCATCGTGCCGCTGGAAGACCCCGGCGCGCACCGTGGGGGTGCTCGCGAGCGCCATCCCCGCCGCCACCACGAACAGCACCGCCTCGGCGGCGAAGATCACCGTGTACCCGCGGGTGACATCCCCGAGGCCGGCGATGGTGAGATCGCTCGCCACGCCGCCTCCGAGCGACCCCGCGGCATAGGCGATCGCCTGCGCCGCGCCGTAGACGCCGAGGCGGATCCCCGCGCCACGCGTGGCATCGGCGGCGGTCATCGCCATCATCGCCCCGATCGCGCCCACGGCGAAGACGCCGTTCGCCATCCCGAGGCCGAAGATGATCACCGAGAGTGCGGTGGGCCCGCCGAGGGCCGGCGACTGCGAGAGGGCGACGAGCATCACCGCGGAGGCCATGCAGCCCCCGACGGCCCATTGGCGCAGCGAGCCGATGCGAGCGCTCAGGACCGCGGCCCCAAGCATCCCGAGCATCACGCCACCATGTTGGGTCCCGCCGAGCTTGGTGCTCTCGCCTGGGGTCATCCCGAAGACGCGGCCCGCGAAGGGCTCGAGGATGAGGTCCTGCGCGGAGTAGGCGAGCATCGCCGCGAAGACGAAGAGGGCGAAGCGCCGTGTGCTCTGGTCCGCGAGGGCATCGCGCAGCACGATGCCGAAGCCGGCACTCTGCGAGACGGACGGTGTGGCGATCGCAGGCCGACGGATCCCCCACGAACCCCACGCGGCGAGTGCGGCGAGCGCGATCGCCACGAGGCAGACGACGCCGATCACCGTGAGGAGCCGCGAGAAGGAGAAGGGATCGAGGAGCTGACCGGAGACGCCGGCCGTCACGGCGATCCCCGCGATCATCATGATCCAGAGGAGCGCAGCGGCTCCGCCGAGGCGACGTGGCTCGACCTCTTCGGCCACATGCGCGAGGAGCGCGGTCCCGGCGGCGCTCATCCCCACACCGATGAGCGCATAGCCGATGAAGGCAAGACCGAGCCCCATCACCTGTTGGGTGGCGGCGACCGAGACCCCGACAGCAGAGAGGAACCCGCCCGCCGAGAAGACGATCACCCCGCCGAGGATCCAGGGGGCGCGATGGCCGGTACGATCGGAATCGAAGCCGAACTTGGCGCGCGACATCTGGATCACGAAGTGGAGCGCGACCAAGATGCTGGGGATCGTCGCGGGGAGCGCGAGCTCGACGACCATCACACGGTTGAGTGTGGAGGTCATGATCGCGGCGACCGCACCGATGGCGATCTGGGCGAGCCCGAGGCGGGCGACGAAGCCCCAGCCACGGCCAGGGCGCATCGGGGGAGCGCTGCTCATGCGGGGAGTCCTCGGAGGGCGACGGCGGTGACCATCATGCCGGCGACGGAGAAGGGGACACCAACGGCTGAGAGAAAGAGCGCGCGCTCGCGCGGGGCGCGCAGGAAGTACGCCATCTGCGCGAGCTGCACGAGCACGAGTCCGGTGATGACGAGCGCCGATCCCGTGGCCCCCCACGACGTGAGGAGCGCGAGCACCACCACCTGCGGGAGGAGCATCACCGCGCAGAGCACCCACGCCGCGCGCTGCGGCCCGAGCGTCGCGGGGAGGGAGCGGATCCCCATCTGGCGATCGCCGTCGATCGCCTTGAAGTCG
>CAIVJV010000078.1 GCA_903906325.1 uncultured Gemmatimonadota bacterium | reverse complement strand
GTGAAGGGGGCGTGCCCGAGGATCGCCTGGCAGATGTCCTCGGGGTAGCCGAGCGATCGGAGATGGCGCACCCCCTCACTCGGGTGCTCCGCGTCGGCGGCCTGCGCGTCGTTGGGGAACCGCTCGTAATCGAAGTCGTGGAGGAGGCCGGCGAGGCCCCAGCGCTCGACGTCTTCCCCGAAGTGGGTGGCGTAGGCCCGCATCGCGGCCTCGACCGCCAGCATATGGCGCCGGAGGGAGAGGTTCGGGGTCCAGGCCTCCACGAGGGCGAGGGCGTCGGCGCGTGCGGGAAGGGTCGCCATGCGAGGCAAGATATACCGGTTCGGGCGAGTGGTCGCCCTTAGGCGAGATGCTACGCGGACGGGATCGGCGGCGCCGACGCGGCCCGGAGCGCATTCAGGATCACCGCCACATCGATCCCCTCCTGGATCAGCGCCCCCACCGTCGGGGGGATGACGCCCAAGGCGGCGACGACCATCGCCGCACCGGAGAGGATGAGCCCCGCGACGATGCTTTGCCTCGCGATCGTCACGGCGCGCTGCCCGATCCGGACCGCATCTTCCACGCGCGTCACGTCGTCAGCGAGGAGCACCACCCCGGCGGCTTCGGCGGAGATCCCGCCCCCATGCGCCGCGAGGGCGACCCCGACGGTGGCGGCCGAGAGGGCGGGGGCATCGTTGGTGCCGTCGCCGACCATCAGCACGCGGCGGCCGCTCGCCTCGAGCGCCTTCACCGCGGCGACCTTCCCATCGGGGAGGAGATCCCCCTGGGCCTCACTGATCCCCAACGCCTCGGCCACCGGCCGCACATTCTCCACGTGGTCGCCGGAGAGGAGCACGGTGCGGGTGAGACCGAGCGCGGTGAGCCGCTGAAAGAACGGAGGGAGATCGGCGCGGAGCCGATCGCCGAAGGTGATCACGCCGATCCTCGGTGGGGTGCCGCCGTCGAGCGCCTCGACCACCACGTAGGCGCGGAGCCCCCCCGCGGTCGCCGGGTGTAGCGCATCCAGGGCACCGCGCCGCTCGGGGTGGTGCTCCCCGACCAGGGTCCGGTTCCCGACGCTGACGCGGTGCCCGGCCACGAGCCCGGTCACCCCGCGCCCAGCATATTCGACGATCTCGCGCGCCGAGGGGATCGAGAGGTGTCGTGCGGTCGCCTCATCGAGGACCGAGCGGGCGAGGAGATGACCACTCCCCATCTCGATCGCGGCGGCGAAGCGGAGGAGCTCGTCGGCGGAGGCGCCATCGATCCCCTCGACGGCGGTGACGGCGGGTCGGCCATGGGTGAGGGTCCCCGTCTTATCGAAGACCACGGTGTCGACGCGCGCCAGGAGCTCGAGCGCGGTCCCGTTGCGCACGATCACCTGGCGGCGGGCCGCCCGGTTGATCCCGCCGATCACCGCGACCGGGGTGGCGAGGAGGAGGGGGCAGGGGGTGGCGACGACGAGCACAGCCAGGACGCGCAGCGGATCACGGGAGATCACCCAGGCGATCACACAGGCGAGGATCGTGATCGGGGTGAACCAGACGGCCCAGCGGTCTGCGAGGCGCTGGATCGGGGACTTCTCCCCCTGCGCGGTGCGGACGAGCTCGACGATGCGGGCGTAGAGCGAGGCGCTCGCGAGCGCAGTCGCACGGAGCACGAGGGGGGAGGCGGTGTTCACCACACCGGAGCGGACCTGCGCCCCGGGGCCGACGCGCTCGGGCATCGGTTCGCCGGTGATGCGCGAGGTGTCGAGCGAGCTCGAGCCCTCGACCACCTCGCCATCGCAGGGGATCATCTCCCCGGGCCGCACCAAGAGCAGGTCCCCGACGGCGATCCGTTCGACCGCGACATCCGATACCGCCGTCCCGATCAGGGGGTCGCCGGCTGCGGCGGGCACTCCCGCGAGTCGGTGCGCGATACGCGGTGCCGCCGCCTCGAGCTCACGCACCGCATCGGAGGCGCGGCCCTCGGCGTAGCGCTCGAGGAGTTCGCCCCCCGTCTGCATCAACACGATCACCAAGCCGGCGATCGGTTCGACGAGGACGATCGCCGTGACGATCGCGAGCATCGCGACCACGT
>CAIVJV010000077.1 GCA_903906325.1 uncultured Gemmatimonadota bacterium | reverse complement strand
TCCACGGTGGACTCGTCGAGCATCTCCAGCAGCTTCTTCACGTAGCGGAGGTCGATCATGGGGGAGTCAGCGTGATGCGTGAGACGTCAGGTCGCTCGTGCCTCAGAGCTGCACGAGGTCGCGTGGGAACGTGGTCAGGACGAGGGTTCCCTCGGGGCCGAGCAGGACGTCGTCCTCGATCCGGACGCCCCCCCACCCCTCCAGGTACACCCCGGGTTCGATGGTGACGACCGCTCCCGATGGGAGCGGTGCCTCCGCGGTCTTGGCGAGGCGGGGCGCCTCGTGGACCTCGAGCCCGATGCCGTGCCCGAGGGAGTGTCCGAAGGCCTCCCCGAACCCGGCCCGCTCAATGTAGTCCCGCGCTAACGCGTCGGCATCCCGCCCCCGCATCCCCTGCCGAACAAGGGCCGAAGCGCTCCCGTTACTTTCCCGAACCAGGGTGTAGATCTCACGTTGCCGGTCGGTCGGCGGGGCGCCGACGACGAAGGTCCGCGTGATGTCCGCGCAGTAGCCCTGATGGATCGCCCCGAAGTCGATCAGCAGGAGATCGCCTCGGGCGATCGCCCGCGTGGAGGCGCGCGCATGCGGGAGCGCGGACCGCGGGCCCGAGGCGACGATCGTCTCGAAGGGGAACCCCTCGCTCCCCGCCACGCGCAGCGCCCGCTCGAGCTCCCCCGCCACCGCGAGTTCGGTCATCCCCACCTGGACCCGTGGCAGGATCGCCTCCAACGCCTGCTCGGCGATCGCGATGGCGGCGCGGATCTCGGCCACCTCGGTCGCGTCCTTGGATTGGCGGAGCCCTTCCACGAGGTCCTCCACCGGCACCCATCGCCACCGCGCCCCCTCGGACCCCGGGGCGAGGAACCGCTGCGCCTCGTGGTGCAGGAGGTGGGCGGTCTCGAACGCGACGGACGCGATCCGCGGCCCGGCGCCCAGGATCCGCCAGAGCTCGCTCCAGAGCGAGGCCGGGGCGATGACGACCTCCACCGCCGGATCGACCTCCGTCTTCACCTGCGTGGCGTAGCGGAAATCGGTGAGGAGGGTCGTCGTCTCCCCCGTGATCAGGAGGAGCGCGTTGGAGCCCGAGAAGCCGGTGAGATATCGGATGTTCGGGAGGGCCGAGACGAGCAGGGCGTCCACTCCCTGCTCGGCGAGCAACGCCCCGAGTCGGGCGCGCCGCGCGGCGCGCATCAGGGTGCCGCGGTGCGGTCGGCCCCGAGCCCCGCAGACTCGACCGCGTCGCAGATCGCGTGCTGGATCGCGAGGTGGATCTCCTGCGCCCGATCGGTGCGGTCGGTGGGGACGACGAGACAGCAGTCGACCATCGCCTTGATCGCACCGCCATCCTTGGCGGTGAGGGCGAGCGTGCGCATCCCCATCGCGCGGGCGACCTCCACCGCGCGCAGACAGTTGGGGGAGTTGCCGCTCGTGGTGTGCACGATCAACAGGTCGCCGGCGCGCCCCAACCCCTCGACCTGCCGACTGAAGATCTCGTCGAAGGAGAAGTCATTGCCGCAGGCGGTGAGATTGGAGGTGTCGGTGGTCAGGGCGATCGCCCGGAGCGGGGCACGGTTCCGACGGTACCGCACCATGTACTCCGTCGCCATGTGTTGTGCGTCCGCCGCGCTCCCCCCATTCCCGCAGAAGAGGAGGGTCCCCCCGTTCGCGAGGGTGCCGTGCACGAGCGCGGTCGCCTCACGGATCCCCGCGCCCAACGCCGTCGCGCTCCGCGTGGCGGTCTCGGCGAGTTCGGTGAGATGGGTGACGGGATCGATGGGGGTCATGAGGACGCTCGTCGGAGAAGTGCTAGGGGAGCGCGTCGGTGATCCGCCGCATCGCAGCGTCTGCGATGGCGGGGAGGGCGGCGGGATCGGTGACCGCCTCGAAGGCCCAGGTGACGCAGGCATCGGCGGCGAGGAGGTCGAGGGCGACGGCGCGCGCCCCCTCACCCTCCCCTTGCTGGACGGTGGTCCGGAGCAGATCGGACGCCACCGCGAGGAGC
>CAIVJV010000076.1 GCA_903906325.1 uncultured Gemmatimonadota bacterium | reverse complement strand
TTCCCCGCGAAGCCCCACTTCGCCCGGAAGCCGTTGTGGAGGTAGCGAATGTAGTGCTCCTGCACCAACTCGGGGTGGTTCCCGAAGACGACGATCGTCGGCGGGGCGGTCTCCACCTGCGTGGCGTAGTTGAGCTTCACCTCATTGCCAGCCGCCTGCGGGGGCTGCCGCCGTGCGAGGAGCTCGTGCAGTGCCTCGTTCACATCAGAGGTGGGGATGCGCTTGGCGCGCTCCTCACGCACGGTGCGGATCACCTCGAGCACCTTCGTCACACGCTGCCCGGTGAGGGCGGAGGTGAAGAGGAAGGGCACATGCTGCAGATACGGGGCCTTCTCCTCGCACTCCTTCTGGAACTTGGCTGCGGTCTTGTCGTCCTTCTCCTTCAGGTCCCACTTGTTGACGACGATGATCATCGCGCGCCCCGCCTCCCAGGCGAGGGTCGCGATCTTGAGGTCCTGATTGTGCAGCCCCTCGGTGGCATCGATCATCAGGAGGCAGAGATCGGCCCGGTCGATCGCACGCCGCGTGCGCAGCGAGGAATAGAACTCCACGCCGTCGTCGATCTTCGACTGCCGGCGGAGCCCCGCGGTGTCGACGAAGATGTACGGCTCGCCATGGAAGGTGAACGGGGTGTCGATCGAATCGCGCGTGGTCCCCGCGACATCGGAGACGACGAGCCGATCCTCGCCGAGGAGGCGATTGATGAACGACGACTTCCCGACGTTCGGCCGCCCGATCACCGCGATCCGCGTCGCCTCCGGCGGGCCATCGGCCTCCGAGGCCGGGAGCCGCTCCACCAGCGCATCGAGGAGATCGCCGGAGTTCTTCCCGTTCGCCGCGGAGACGGGGATCGGATCCCCCGCCCCAAGGTTGAAGAACTCGAAGTAATCGGAGCTCGTCGGGTCGTCGACCTTGTTGGCGACGAGCATCCACGGCTTCCGGGACTGCCGGATGAGATCGACGATGCGGGCATCACTCGGGTGGAGCCCCGCCTGCGCATCCACCGTCAGGAGCAGCATATCGGCCTCGGCGATCGCCTGCCGCACCTGCCGCTTGATCGCGACATCCATCGGGAGATCGGAATCCTCGACCAGCCCACCGGTATCGACGAGCCAGAAGTCGCGGCCATTCCACTGCGCGAGGGCGAAGTGGCGGTCGCGCGTGGTCCCCGCCTCCTCGCTGACGATGGCCGAGTCATCCCCGACGATCCGGTTGAAGAGGGCGGACTTCCCGACGTTCGGGCGACCGACGAGGGCGACGACGGGGATCCCGCTCATGCGGTGGTGCCTCCGACGCCGGCCGCCGAGAGGGCACCCGCCCCCTCCTGCTCGAGGACGTCGATGAAATCGTAGGATGGATAGACTGGCATCGGGAGCGACTCCCGCACGGCGACGAACGACGCATCGTCGAGGAAGAGGCCCCCGTCGTTGATCGTCTCCGCCGGGATCAGCGCGAGGTCGAGGTCGGCGCGGCCCTCGAGGGCGCGACGGATGTCCGCCCCCACGAGGAGGCCGGCGGTGGTGACCGTCGGGCCGAAGAGGGAGTTCTCCGTGGGGATCAGCTCGAAGTGCGCGCCGGTGGCGGCGGTGAGCTGATCGAGGAGCTCGGGCATGAGCGGGGCCATCGCCGAGCCGGTGACGATCCCGATGCGCCGGCCATCGAGGCGCGGGAGGCGCGCGACGCCATCGCGCACCCGGTCCCGAAGCGAGGTCACCGCGCCGACGCCGTTCTCGATCTGCGCGAAGTCGCGATAGTGCGCCGCCGTGGGGAGCTCGCGCTCCGCGAGGAGATAGAGCTCGTCCGAGCCATAGACCCAGGGCTCGCCCCGCTCCTGCTCCGCGCGGGCCGCCCAGCGCTCGGCGACGGCGAGGATCTCGCGCGCCGTCTCGCGATCCATCGACTTGCCGGTGTAGATGTGCGAGAACTGCGTCAGCCCCACCGGGACGAGCGCGACGGAGAGACAGCCTTCGCCGAAGGCATAGAGATCGGTGAGCGACTGCTCGAGGACCGCGCCGTCGTTGAGCCCCGGCACGACGACCATCTGGCCGTGGAACTGGATCCCCCCATCGGTCAGGCGCTGGAGCTGCTCGACGATGTTCGGGACGCGCGGGTTGTTGAGGAGGACCTTCCGGGCCTCCCACGGGGTGGCGTGGACCGACACGTACAGCGGGGAGAGCCGATACTCGAGGATCCGCTGGACGTCCCGCTCCTTGAGATTGGAGAGGGTCGCGAAGTTCCCGTAGGCGAAGGAGAGGCGGTAGTCGTCGTCGCGGATGTAGAGCGGCTTCCGGAGCCCCTTGGGGAGCCCCTCGATGAAGCAGAACTCACAGCGATTCGCGCAGCGCCGGACGGTCGGGGGCTCGAGCTCGATCCCCATGGGGAGCTCGCGGTCGCGCTCGATCTCGAAGACGAGGTGCTCCCCGTTGGGGAGCTTGGCCTCGAGCTCGAACTGCTCGTCCGCGGTCAGGAACTCCCAATCGAGGAAGTCATCGAGCTCGCGCCCATCGACGCGCAGGAGCTCCGTTCCGGGGACGATCCCCAGTTCGGCGGCGATGCTCTCAGGTTGGACGCGGAGGACGCGGATCATGCGAAGGGGCTACACGGGACCGACATGAAAAAAGCCGCCGAGGCGGCTTGAGAAAATGTATGAGATCGCGAGTCCGAAATCAATGATTCACAGGGACTTCCGTGCATCGTCCGCCACCTGGCGCACCGACCGTCCCGTGGCCTGTGCCACGCGGACCACATCGTCCGACTCCGGCTTGGCGCGGGTGCTACCGTTGGGGAGGGTGACGATTTTGACCCGCACCTCGTGCCCCGCGACCGAGACGGTGCGCTCGGTGCGCGGCAGGGCGCGCCGGGCGACCTCGAACCGACGGACCCCGATCGTGGTGCTCTCGACGAGCAACATCGCCTCGAACCGGTCGGCATCCTGCGGCGCGACCAGGCACTCGATCCGGGCGCCCGGCCGCCCCTTCTTCATCACCGTCTGCAGGAGGACGACATCGCGCGCGCCGGCGTCACGGAGGGCGTCGGCGAGGGCGCCGAGCTCCTCCCCGGTGGCATCGTCGATGTCGGCGGCGAGCATGATGAGGGGCTCATGCGCGGGGGCCGGTGCGGTCTGATCGGCGAGGATGATCCGGAGCGCGTTGGCGCGATCGGTGAAATCCTTGGTCCCCGCCCCGAACCCGCTCGCGACCGGGACGAACTCCGCCGGGGGCGCGCCAACGCTCAGCACGCGCACCAGCGCCGCACCAGTGGGGGTGACGAGCTCCCCCGAGCCCTCAGGCCCCGGGCGCACCGGGAGCCCTTCCAGGAGCCGGAGCGTCGCTGCCGTCGGCACCGCCATTCGCCCATGCTGCGTGTCGACGAAGCCATCGCCGAGCGGGATCGTCCCGCAGTAGACCGTGGTGACGCCGAGGCGCTCGAGCCCCCAGATGGTCCCGACGATGTCGAGGATCGCATCCACACTCCCGACCTCATGCAGATGCACGCGCTCGATCGTGGTCCCGTGAATCGCGGCCTCGCACGCGGTGATCAACGTGAAGGCCTCCATCGCCTTCGCCTTCACCGAGTCAGGGGCGGGCGTCGCCTCCACGAGCGCCTTGATGTGCTTGAGATGCCGGCCATGCGGCTGCGGCGGGATGGTGAAATCCACCTTGCGGCAGGCGATCTGCCCGCGGGAGACGTTCGTGATCTGCGCGGTGACGCCCTCCAGCCCGAGCGTGGCCGGGAGGTCGCGGACGAACGCTTCATCCAACCCGGCGTCGATGAGCGCGCCGAGGCACATGTCGCCGGCCACGCCGGACATCGGGTCGAGGATCGCGATACGAGTCATGGCGCGGAATCTACTCGGTCACCAGCGGTAGCTCGCCCCTGACCCGGTGTTGAAGACGACGACCTCAGCGTCAGCGGCGAGGCGTCCCGCCGCCACCAGCTGCCGCACCGCCTCGAGCGCCGCCCCACCTTCCGGCGCGGCATCGATCCCCGAGCGCGAGGCGAGCGCGAAGGTCCCGTGCGTGATCCGCTCCTCCGTCACCGACTCGGCGTCGCCCCCGCTCTCGCGCAACGTGCGCAGCGTGAGCCGGTCGCCGAGCGGGCCGGGCACGCGGAGCCCACTCGCATAGGTCACCGGATCCTCCCACGGGGTCGCCTTCTCCGCACCCTCGCGGAAGGCGCGCACGAGGGGCGCGCATCCCGCCGCCTGCGCGATGATCATCCGTGGGCGCTTGGTGTTCGCCGGGAGCCAGCCCCAGGCGAGCATCTCGTTTATCGCCTTCCAGATTCCGATCGTCCCCTCGCCCCCACCGGTGGGATAGATGATCGCGTCGGGGAGTCGCCAGCCCAACTGCTCGGCGACCTCGTAGCCCATCGTCTTCATCCCTTCCACGCGGTACGGCTCGCGCACCGTAGCCACGTTGAAGAAGCCACTCTCGCGCGCGAAGGCGAGGGTCGCCTTCCCCGCGTCACCGATGTGACCTGGGAGTAACTGGAGATCGGCCCCGAAGGCGCGGATCGACCCCAAGATCGGCGGGGGCGTGGTCTCGGGTGCATAGACGCGACAGGGCATCCCCGCAGCGGCGGCATAGGCGGCGAGGGCGATCCCGGCGTTGCCGGCGGTCGGGACACAGACGCCGGGAAGGCCGAGCATCTTGGCGCGCGTGACCGCCATCATGAGCCCACGCGCTTTGAAGCTCGCGGTGGGGTTGATCCCCTCGTCCTTGACCCAAAGCCGTCGCACCCCGACCTCCGCCGCGAGATGCGGGAGCTCGGTGAGCGGGGTCATCCCCTCGCCGAGGGTGACAGGCATCTCACCGGCGCGGATCGGGAGCGCGGCGCGATAGCGCCAGAGACTCGCCTCACCGGTGATCGTGTCGCGCGACGGCGCGGCCGCGATCTGCACGAGCAGAGGTTGCCCACAGTCGGGGCAGAGCGAGGCGAGCTTGGTGCCGTCTGGCTGAGTGTAGGCGCAGACGCTGCAGTGGAGGGACCACATGGTGAGTCGGGTCAGGATGGAGATGGAGGATGCAACGCATCGTACAACTTCTGCGCGCTGGCCGCGCTGAACCCCTCGACCGCGGCGATCTGTTCGACGGTGGCGTCACGCACGCCTTGGAGCGAACCGAATACCGTGAGCAACGCCCGCCGCTTCACCGGGCCGACGCCGGGGATCTTGAGCAACTCGCTCGTCACGGTCCGCATCGAGCGGCGTTTGCGATGGTAGCCGACGGCGGTGCGATGCGCCTCGTCGCGCGCCAGCTGGAGCAACCGGAGCGCCGCCGACCGCCGCGGAAGCCGGAGCGGTTCGCTTCGCCCACGCACGAAGATCTCCTCGTCCCGCTTGGCGAGGCTGATCAGCGGGAGCGCCTCGAGCCCCAACGCGCCGAGCGCCTCCTCCGCCGCGGAGAGCTGCCCCTTGCCGCCATCGACGACCACGAGATCAGGGAGCGGGCGCGACTCATCGAGCCGACGCCGGAAGTAGCGCCCCACCACCTCGCGCATGCTTTGGAAGTCATCAGGGCCATTCGCCGGATCGACCGTCGTCACCCGCATGGTGCGATACTCGCTCCGTCGCGGCCGCCCGTTCTCGAACCAGACCACGCTCCCCACGTTGTCGGTCCCCTGCCCCGTGGAGTTGTCGAAGCAGACGAGCGAACGCGGGAGCTTGGGCAACTGCAACTCACGCCCGAGATCATAGACGGGATCGGCCGCCCGCTCGTCCGCCTCCTGGCTCGCGAGTTTGAACTCCTCGAGGAGATGACGGGCATTCTGCTCCGCGAGGTCGAGCATCTCGCGCTTGGTCCCGCGCTGCGGCAACAGGGCTCGCGTCGAGCCTGCCGCCGCCTCCTCGAAGAGCGCCCGATCCTCGAAGTCGAACGGCAACAGCAGTTCCCGCGCGCGCACCGGCGATGCCAGATAGTGCCCCACCAGATACGCCCCGATGACCGCCCCGTCGGTCTCGTCCTCGATCCCCTCGAGGAACCGATGCTCGCGAGCCAGCAACTTCCCGTCACGGATCCGTAGCACCGCGACGATCGCATCCTCTCCATCGCGCGCGAAACCGATCACGTCGCGGTCCCCACCCTCGACATTGAGCACCACCGTCGGTTCATCCATCTGGCCGAGTCGCTGGAGCGCATCACGCAACTCCGCCGCGCGCTCGTACTCGAGCCCCGCCGCCGCCTCGGTCATCGCCTCGGAGATCCGACGCGCCACCTCCGCGGTGCGCCCATCGAGCCAGGCCACCACGTCATCGAGCATCCCGCGATAATCGGCCTGACTCTGCTTTCCCACACAGGGCGCCTTGCAGCGTCCGATGTGGTAGTCGAGACAGGCGCGCTCAGGGAGCTCGCGTGGCATGTCGTAGCGGCACGACCGGACGAAGAAGGTACGCTTCACCACCTCGAGGGTGCGGCGCATCGCCGAGACGTCGGTATAGGGCCCGAAGTATCGGGCGCCGTCATTCTGCACCTGACGCGTGACGAAGACGCGGGGATAGGGCTCCTGCACCGTGACCTTCACATACGGATACGATTTGTCGTCGCGGAGCATCACGTTGAAGCGTGGGCGATGCTCCTTGATGAGGTTCGCCTCGAGGATCAGTGCATGCGCCTCGGTCGGGACGACGATCGTCTCCACATCGGCGATCAAGGAGACGAGGAGCCGCGTCTTGGGGCTCGTCTCATGATCCGAGGCGAAGTAGCTCCGCACCCGCGGCTTGAGCCGCTTCGCCTTCCCCACGTAGAGCACCGCGCCGTCGGCATCCTTCCAGAGGTAGACCCCTGGGGTGTCGGGAAGGTGCGCGAGGACCTCGGCGACGCGCTCAGGAGCGGCGCGCATCGCTCGGGAGGAGCTGCCGCGTGGTGGGGAGATAGACCGCGGCGAAGAGCGCGACCGCCACCGCCGCCACCATCCAGGCGGGGAGTGGTGGCAGTAGGCGCGTGCCCGCGACGGCGACGAGCCCCGCGACGAGTGCCGTCCCCCAGAGCCGGATGATCCGGGTCGGCGCGACCCCCGTGCGACCGATCCGCTCGGTCATCGCGCGCCGGAGCCAGAGGAACTCGAGCCAGGCCGCGACCCCCGAGACGGCGGTGAGCAGCCCCACGCCCCAGCGCGCATCGATCCCGAGCAGGACGGGACCCGTACGGGCCGCCCACCACCCGGCGCCGGCGGCGAGCGTCACGCGGACCACGGCGGCCCGGAGCGGCGTGGTGGTATCGCCGAGGGCGTAGAGGCCCGAGGCGTAGAGCCGCCCCATGGTGCTCGCGAGCAATCCGACGGCCGAGCCGGCGAGGGCGCCCCAGACCCAGATCGCGCTCTGCCGGGTGAAGGCGCCCCCCTCATAGAACCCCGCCGCGAGCACGCCACCGAGCAGCAGGAACGCCGCCGCCGAGGGGATCACGAAGTAGGCGATGCGCTGCAACCCACGATCGAGGCGCTGCCGCAGCGCCTGCGCCACGCGATCGCGCTCCCCCACCTCGCTGGCCATCGCCGGGAGCTCCGCCGCGGAGACCGACATCCCGAAGAGCGAGACCGGGAGCATCGAGATCACCTGCGCGTACTGGAGCGTCGCGACCGACCCGACGCTCACGAGGGAGGCGATCGCGGTATCGATGAAGCCGCTCACCTGCACCACGCCACGCCCGATGACCACGACGCCGAAGCGCTGGAGCACATCACGCACCGGGGCGAGGCGGAGCGTCGGCAGGAAGCGCAGCGCCGGATCGAGCCGGAGCACGCTCGGCACCTGGACGAGACACTGGAGCGCACTCCCCGCGACGCTCGCCCACGCGATCGTGACGACCACGTCCTCGGTGGCCGTCCCAGGGCCGAACAGGAGGACCGCGGCGATCATCGCACCGTTCCAGAGCACCGGCGAGACATACGAGAGAAAGAACCGCCGATGCGAATTGAGGACCCCGAGGCACCAGGCGCTCAACACGAGGATCCCGATGCCGGGGAAGATGAGCCGCACCAACTGGATGGTGAGCGCCCGCCCTTCCCCCTCGAACCCCGGGGCGATGAGATCGACCAGGATCGGCGTGAGGACCATCCCGAGCGCGACGACGACGAGACTCACCAGCGCGAGCAACGCGGCGACCGCGCCAGCCACACGTCCCGCCTCCGCTGCGCGTCCCTCGGCGCGCAGGCGCGCATAGACCGGGATGAAGGAGGCGCTCAGGACGCCCTCCCCCAGGAGGTTCTGCAGGAGATTCGGGATGCGGAAGGCCGCACTCAGCGCGTCGGCGGCGAGGCCGTCCCCGAGGAAGTACGCGAAGACCTTCTGCCGGACGAGTCCGGTGAGGCGGCTCAGGAAGATCCCCGCGGCGACGAGCCGCGCCCCCGCGCCGCCGCTCAAGGGACGACCAGGGTCCCGGCGTGCATGGCGGCACCGGCCCGCAGCTGGGCGACCAGCGACTCCCCATACCGCGCCAGGAGGGGGACGAGATTCAGACGACGCTCCTGCCGATGCCCTTCGGGCATCAGGGCGGCGCGGATCGCGGTGAGGTCGGCCATCGCCTCCACCTCGCGGCCGCGCGCCGCCGCTCGGATCCGACGCTCCAACCGATCGAGCCGATGCACAATCTGCTGCCGCGCCCCTTCGATCACCCGGTCCGCGACGAGCGCATCCGCCGCACCATTCGCGTCGAGCATCCCCTGGATCCGCGCCTGGATCTCGCTGCGCAACGCCTCCAGCTCGGAGCGAAGGGCGACTGGGATGGCTCGATCGCCGATCCGACGCTCCGCCGCATGCGGGTCCCGGAGATCGTCGATCACCAGGCCAAGGCGGCCGAGACGCCGATCGGTGACCGGATCCACGACGCTCGCCGACCACCGCGGCAGCGCGACCGGCGCGCGGACACCCATCGCCTCCGCCACCGCACTGACCTGCACGAAGTACGCGAGCTCCCCCGGCCCGGCGACATAGCCCACCGTGGGCAGGATCGCCTGCTCGACCACGGGCCGCAGCAGCACGTTCGGCGAGAGGGTGACGCTCGGATCCGTCGCGAGCCGTGCCGCCTCCCCCAACGGGATCCGCGCCTTCACCCCATCGTCGGCGCGGAAGACGAGCGAGAGCTTGGCGACCCGGGCGACCTGCGGGCGATACCCGCTTCGCTCGATCGCGACGTTGCGGAGGGAGACGGCCTCATCGATGCTCGCCGCGCGCTGGAGCGCCTGCACCAATGTGGGGCGCGCCGCCGCGCGCGTGGCGGGATGCCACGCATCGAGCACGCCGATGCCGAGCGGTTCGAGCACCGATCGCAGGAAGGCCACGTACGCGCCGCCCACCGTCGCACCGGGGACGTATGTGGCCCGCAGCGCCTCGAGGATCTCGAGGTGCGGGGCCGAGGCCGCGGTGTCCGCGAGGGCCTGCAGGGCATCGTCCACCGCGCCGAGTGGGGTCGCCGCCATGACCAGCCCCTCACGGGCCGTGAAGGGCAGCGAGAGGCGTCGCACCCCGTGGTCCGTCGCGACCGCCGTCCAGGCGGCCTCGGCGTAGTCGGCATCGTCCGTGGCCGCCCAGAACACCGGCGCCGCCGGGATCCCCGTGTCCCGCTCGATCCGATCCGCGAGCGCGAGGGCGGAGAGCGCCTTGAGCCAGGTGTAGATCGGGCCGCCGAAGAGCCCGGGTTGCTGCCCGGTGGTGATGACGACCCCCCCGGCGGCCGCCACCCGCTCGAGCCGCTCGGCGGCCGCGCCCGTGGCGGCGAACGCCGGTCGGAGCGCCGCATACCACTCACCCGACGCGAAGCGCTCCCGCACCGGGGCGGCATGGCCCCGCCACTCATCCACTCGCCGCGGCGGCGCCGCGCCCCACTCCGCAGGGACCGTCCCCGCCTGGATGGCCCGCGAGAGCGTGCTCCCCCCGAGCGCCTCGGTCACCACACGCGGTAGGCTCATCGCTGGCCGGCTCATTTGTGATAGGGCTCGCCGCGACCGATGGTCCCAGCGCGATAGATCTGTTCCATCAACACCAAACGCGCCAACTCATGGGGAAGGGTCCAGGGGGCCAAGGCGAGCCGACGCCGCGCGGTCGCACGGAGCTCCGGGCTCACGCCGTGCGCCCCGCCGATCACGAACGCCACCGACTGGGCGAGGTCACGCCGCTCCAGCATCCACCGCGCGAAGGCCACCGAATCGAGCGACTCTCCCCCGACATCACAGAGCACCACCTGGGCCCCGGTGGGGATCCGCTCGCGCAACCGCTCCCCCTCGCGT
>CAIVJV010000075.1 GCA_903906325.1 uncultured Gemmatimonadota bacterium | reverse complement strand
CATCAGGGGACTACGCCTTCAATCCTCCGGCGGACGCCGTGGTGCGCGCCGGGGCGACGCTGATCGTGATGGGGGACCCGCGCTCGGTGCAGGCGCTCAGAGCCCGCTGACGAAGTGCGCCACGAGGTCGCCGAACGCCCCGGCGGCCCGCGCCCCCTCCGCCATCACTTCCTCATGATTGAGCGGCGTCGATGAGATCCCCGCGCCAGGGTTGGTGATCAGCGAGACCCCCGCGACCTCCATCCTGAGGTTCCGCGCGACGATCACCTCGGCCACCGTGCTCATCCCCACCGCGTCCGCCCCGAGCCGTTCGAGCATCCGCACCTCGGCCGGCGTCTCGAAATTGGGACCGAGGAGCCCCGCGTAGACACCGGTCGCGAGCGGGATCCCCAGCGCCTGCGCCGACGCGTCGAGCCGCGCACCGAGCGCGACGCTGTACGCCTCGCTCATATCGTTGAAGCGCTGGTCGCCGGGCTCCACCGGCCCCGTGAGCGGATTCTGTCCCGTGAGATTCAGATGATCCACGATCCGCATCAGCTCCCCCGCGCGGAAGCTGCGACGCACCCCACCGGCGGCATTCGAGACGAAGAGCCGCGGCACCCCGAGCGCATACAGCACCCGGATCGGGAAGGCGGCGACCCGCGCCGGATACCCCTCATACATATGAAAGCGCCCGGCGAGACAGACCACCTCACGGCCCCCGAGCTGTCCGACGATCAACTCGCCACGATGGCCCTCGACCTTCGGCGCATGGAAGCCCGGCACGTCGGCATAGGGCACCCGCCGCGCGTCGGTGAGGCGATCCGCGAGCGTCCCCAAGCCCGAACCCAAGACGATCCCGATCACCGGCGCGCGGACGCCGAGGCGATCGCGGACGGCCGCGGCGGCGCGCTGGGCGTCCCCCGCCCCATGGGTGGTGGTTCCCGTCGTCATCGTACCTCCCGCCGCAACGCGGCGAAGTCCTGATCCACCCGGGCGAGGAGCGCCGTCCGCTCCGCCTCGGGAAGGAACGCGTTCACGAACCCCTGCCGCGCCAATGCGAGCAACTCCTCGACGCTGAAGCCTAGGCGATGCGCGGCCAGGCCGTACTCGGTCACGAGATCGGTCCCGCTCATCAGCCGGTTGTCCGTATTGAGCGAGACCTGCAGCCCCGCGGCGATGAACTGCCGCAGCGGATGCTCCTCGACCGACTGGATGGTGTGCGTCTGCACATTGCTGGTGAGACAGCACTCCACCGCGATCCCGTCGCGGATGAGTGCCGCCATCAGCACCGGATCGTCGATGAGATGCGTCCCATGCCCGATCCGACAGGCGTGACAGACCTGCACCGCCTCGGCGATCGATTCGGCCCCGGCCCCCTCCCCCGCATGACAGGTGCAGGGGAGCCCGTGCGCCAGACAATGATCGAAGGCGGCCTTGTGGAGCCCCGCCGGATTCCCCGCCTCGCCACCGGCGAGGTCGAAGCCGACGACGCCATCGCCCTTGAAGTCGACGGCGGTCCAGGCCGACTCCAGCGATGTGGCAGGAGGCATGTTGCGGATCGCACAGACGATCACCCGTGCGACGATCCCATACTCCCGCTCGGCCTTCGCGAGCCCCCGCAGCGGGAACTCCACCGCCTGCTCCATCGAGAGGCCGGCGCGCGTGTTGAGGATCGGCGCATACCGCACCTCGAGGTAGCGCACCCCTTCCTTCGCGCAATCCTCAGCGAGCTCATAGGCGATCCGCTCCATGGCCTCGGCCTGCTGCATCACCGAGAGGGTGACCGCGAAGCGCTCGAGATACTCCTCGAGACTCCGCGCGTCCTTCACCACCATGTAGTCGCGCAGTGCCTCGGCGTCATCGCGCGGCATCGGCACATGGAGGTCACGCGCCAGCTCGAGCATCGTGGCCGGTCGGACCGAGCCGTCGAGATGACAGTGGAGCTCCGCCTTGGGAAGTCGACGGAGGAGCTCGGAGGTGATCCACATCGCTCAGTCGTCCGAGGGGGCGGACCCCAGCGTCGTCTTCCCTGACACCAATCGCATCACGAAGCCACCGGAGACGATCGCGCCGGGATCGACGACGATCCCACGGCTGTCGGCGATGGCGCGCGTGCCCGCCACGATCGCCGCCGCGGCGGCGGGATCGCTCGCCCGCACGGCCTCCAAGAGGGTGCTGCCCGGCGGGACACTCACACCGGAGCCCTGCACGAAGACACGGATCGGTTCGCTCATTTGATGGACGTGATGCGAGGGGTCTGCAGGCCCGGCGTCAGCGCCAGCCGTCCCCCGGGGAGTCCCTGGAGGTATTGAATGAGGGCGTCGAGGTCGACCCGAGTGAGATCCTCGACGCGCGCGTCACGGGCGAGGGTGGCCCCATCACCGCCCGAGGCGAGGAAGTCGGTCATCACGACGCGATAGCGTCGCCCATTCTCGAGCGACCGCCCGTCGTCGAACCGGACCGCACGGATCCGCGACCCGCTGGGCGCCGTGGGATCGTACTCGATGCGCGCCCCGCTGATGTGATAGCGGATCCCTCGCCCATCGACGAGCGCCTCGAGGTACCGCCGGAGCGCGTCGCCACGGATCGTCACCGCGACGAGCCGATTCCCGAACGGTTGCACCTCGAAGAGGTCGCCCCAGGTCACCGTCCCTTGCCGGATCTCGGTGCGGATCCCCCCGTTGTTCATCACCGCGAGATCGCCCTTCCCGGCGGCGCGTTGGGCGTCCGCGATGAGATGGCCGAGTGGGTATTGATCCCCGCTCCGCGCGAAGCGGGCCTCGGCCGTCGTGATCACCTCCGCGATGCGCGCGGCGACCGCGGCCTCCGCGTCGCCGACGAGCGCCGCGACCGTCGGGTCACGTGGCGTGCGCTCACTCACCACCGCGCGCAGCTCGGGCCGCTGGGGGGACCCCGCGAGCGGGAGATCGAGCACCCCGAGGGCCTGCCCGCTG
>CAIVJV010000074.1 GCA_903906325.1 uncultured Gemmatimonadota bacterium | reverse complement strand
GATCAGGGGATGATGTTCGGCTTCGCCTGCGACGAGACCGAGGAGCTCATGCCCCTCCCGATCGTCCTCGCGCATCGCCTCACCGAGGCGCTCGCCGCGCGGCGCAAGGACGGCACGCTCCCGTGGCTCCGGCCGGATGGCAAGTCGCAGGTCTCGGTCGTGTATGAGGATGGGCGCCCGGTCGAGGTCGACACCGTGGTCATCTCCACGCAGCACGCGGACTCCGTGGGGAACCGCGCGATCCATCAGGCGGTCACGCGGGACATCATCGAGGCGGTGATCCCGCGCGAGCTGCGCGCCAAGAAGATGAAGCTGCACATCAACCCGACAGGGCGCTTCGTCGTCGGGGGGCCGCACGGCGACGCCGGCCTCACGGGGCGCAAGATCATCGTCGATACCTACGGGGGCTACGGCCGCCACGGTGGCGGGGCCTTCTCGGGGAAGGATCCCTCCAAGGTCGATCGCTCGGCGGCGTATGCCGCGCGCTGGGTCGCCAAGAACATCGTCGCGGCCAAGCTCGCGTCGAAGTGTGAGGTGCAACTCGCCTACGCGATCGGTGTGGCCAAGCCGGTCTCGGTGATGGTCGACACCTTCGGGACGAGCACGGTCGACGAGCGCGCGATCATGCGTGCGGTCGACACGACCTTCGACCTCACCCCGCGCGGGATCATCGAGGCGCTCCAGCTCAAGAAGCCGATCTACGGGCCGACGGCGGCGTACGGGCACTTCGGGCGGACCCCGGAGAAGACGACCCGCCTCGGCAAAAAGGTCGAGCTCTTCACCTGGGAGAAGACCAACAAGGTCGCGGACCTCCGGCGCGCCGTCCGCGCCGGGTGAGCGCGCCTCTCGTCGAGGCACCCCTCGTCGGCGCGTCCGCGCCGGTCGCACATCGTCGGGCGGGGGGCGCGTGGCCTCTCGCCCGGCTCGCGTGTGGGGTCCTCCTCTGCGCCACGCAGCTGCAGGCCCAGGGTGAGGCGCGTGTCATCGCCGGTCGCGTCCTCCTGCCGGGCAGTGGGGCCGACGGGACGCCGGTCGCCGGGGCCTGGGTGACCCTCCATCGTGTCGGTCCCGACGCGGCCGGGCCGATCGACTCGATGCGCACCGACCGGGTGGGGCGCTACGACTTCCGCTACCGGGCCACCGGGGACACGAGCGCGATCTACTTCGTCTCGACCAGTCGCGGAGGGGTGGCCTACTTCACCCCGCCGGTGCGTGAGCCGGCGGTGCGTGGTGGGATCGCCGAGATCCAGGTGCACGACACCACGAGCGCCCCGCTTCCGATCCGCACCGTGGGCCGCCACCTGATCATCACCGCGCCGGATTCCGCGACCCGTACGACGCGGACGGTGGTCGAGATCCACGAGCTCTCCAACGATTCGACCCGCACCCGTGTGGCGGCGGGTCCCTCGGGCTTCACCTTCGATGCCGCGCTCCCGACCGGCGTCACGGAGGTCACCGCGGGGCCGGGGGATGTCTCGCCGGAGGCGATCCGCGTGGTCGATGGCCGAGTGCGCGTCAACGCCCCGCTCGCTCCGGGGGTCCGGCAGGTGGCGTTCTCCTATGAGGTGCCGGCGGATCGGGACCCGCTCGAATTCGTGATCGAATCGCCGGTCACGTTGCTGGAGGTGCTGGTGGAGTCGCCGTCGGCCGTGGCGAGTGGGGCCCGGCTCGTGGTCGATGCCCCCGTCCAGATCGAAGGACGCCCCTTCCAACGCTTCGAGGCCAAGGAGGTCGCGGCGGCTCAGACGATCACCGTGACCCTCCCGGCGGAGGGCGCGGCAGGGGGGAATCGGGTGATGCTGATCGTCGCGCTCGTCGGCGGGGCGCTCGCCATCGCCCTCCTGCTCGCT
This sequence comes from uncultured Gemmatimonadota bacterium, assembly GCA_903906325.1. Classification (GTDB taxonomy): domain Bacteria; phylum Gemmatimonadota; class Gemmatimonadetes; order Gemmatimonadales; family Gemmatimonadaceae; genus Pseudogemmatithrix. Next base: position 12,803 of record CAIVJV010000074.1, on the reverse strand, counting down.
CTCCGGCGGTCGCTCACGGCGCCGCGTGCGCGGCGCGGTGGGGAGGACGCGGAGGCGATCGCGCTCGAGATCGCCGCACTGGATGCGAGGTTCGAGCGACAGACCGCCCCCTCGGAGTCCGAGCGCACCGACTACGAACTCGCCCGGCGGCACCTGAAGGATCGGTTGGATGACGTGCTTGCCAACCGGAGCACGAGCCCGTAAGTTCGCAGGACAACTGAAGACGAACGCGGGACACGGAAGCCGGTGTGAATCCGGCGCGGCCCCGCCACTGTGACGGGCGGAAGTGAAGGTTCCCCATGGCAGACCACTGAGCGCAGGCTCGGGAAGGTGTGGGGGACGGCCCGGAGCCAGGAGACGACTCACGTTCGTGCCACAGTCTGACCCTCGGGGGAGGGTCGGTGGCGTCGGCGCGGCGTCGTCCGGTGATGGGCGACGTGGGCGTCCACGTGCATCGAGGCTCCTCCGGTATCCGGTGGAGCCTTTTTTGTCCCAGTCACAGGTCGCGTCCCTCGTACGCTCTCTGCGGTCGCTCGCCGCACTGGCGCTCGTCGTCGGTGGCGTCGGGGCGTGCGCGGAGGCCTCGCAGGCCGAGCGCGACGCCGCCGCCCCGATCGTCGTCGATGACTTCGGCGACCGCGTCGCGGTGCGTCCGGCCGCGCAGCGGATCATCTCGCTCAACCCTGTCACCACCGAGCTCCTCTTTGCGATGGGGGCCGGGTCGCGCCTCGTCGGGCGGAGTCAGTGGGATGGGTGGCCCTTGGCCGCGCTCGAGATCCCCGACGTCGGGGATGCGATGCAGCCCAATGTCGAGGCGATCCTCGCGCGGCGCCCTGACCTGGTGGTGCTCTATGCGAGTCCGTCGAATCGCGCGGCGGCGACGCGGCTGCACGAGGCTGGGGTCCGCACGCTCGCCGTGCGCACCGACGCCGTGAGCGATCTCCGGCGCATCGCCACCGCCCTCGGCGCCGTGCTCGATGATTCGCTCGCGGCCGAGACCGCGGTCGACTCCACGCTCCGCATGGTGGATTCGGTGCGCGCCCTCTCCGGCGCGACCGATCGCCGCCCCGCCGTGGCCTGGATCGTCTGGGATGATCCCCTCATCGTCATCGGTGGGGGGAGCTATCGCTCCGAGCTCCTCTTCGCGGCGGGGGCGGTGAACGCCTTCGGTGACCTTGCCGCCCCCTCGCCCCAGCTCTCGATCGAGGAGCTCGTCCGCCGCGACCCCGACGCGTTGATCGTGGGGACGCGGATGGCGGAGCGCTTCGCGACGGACGCACGGTGGCGCCAGCTCCGCGCGGTCCGTGATCGGCGCCTCATCTTCCCCGACACCGGGATCGTCGGCCGCCCCGGCGTGCGGATGGGGGAGGCGGCGCGCCATCTACGGGAACTCCTGGTTCCCTTCGCGCCCTTGGCGCCCTGATGTCAGCCCCTCGGTGGATCGCCCTCCTCGCCGCGATCGTCGCGGTGGTGACCCTCGCCCTCGGGTTCGGCGCGGTGGCGCTCTCCCCAGCGGAGGTCTGGCAGGCGGTCCTCGGCGGCGGGGACCCGACCGCGGAGACGATCGTGCGGACCATCCGGCTCCCGCGGATCCTCCTCGGGCTCGTAGTCGGTGTAGGGCTCGCGGGGAGCGGCACCGCACTCCAAGCCGCGCTACGGAATCCCCTCGCCGAGCCCTATCTCCTCGGCGTCTCCGGTGGCGCCGCGCTCGGTGCGGTCTGCGTTGTCGCGATCGGCGGGGCGGGCGTGGTCGTCCCGATCGCCGCTTTCGTCGGCGCCCTGCTCGCGGTGCAGTGCGTCCTCATGGTCGCGCGTGCCGCGGGGGGACGCACCGACCCGCGGATCCTGCTGATGTCGGGGGTCGTCGTCGGGGCCTTCTGCACCGCGGCGATCATGGTCGCCCTTGTCCGCACGCCGGAGGGGGCGGTGCGCGGCGCCCTCTGGTGGATGATGGGCTCCCTCGCGGATGCACGGTGGCCCGTGGTACTGACGACCGCGGCGAGCGTCGGCGGGGGACTCGCCGCTCTGCTCTGGCGGGGCCGTGATCTCGATGTCCTCGCGCTCGGCGAGGAGCCGGCGGCGGCGCTGGGGCTCGATCTCGATCGCACGACGCGCTTCGTCTTCATCACCGCCTCGTTCCTGGCGGCGGCGACCGTCGCGGCGGTCGGCCTCGTGGGATTCGTCGGGCTCATGGTGCCCGCGATCGCCCGGGCACTCGGCGCCCGCCAGACCCGCGGGACGATCGCGGTGGCGGCGGTGGCGGGCGGGGTCCTCGTGGTCCTGGCCGATCTCGTCGCGCGGACGGTGATGCGCCCCGCCGAGCTCCCGTTGGGCGCGGTCACGGCGCTGATCGGCGTCCCCTTCTTCCTCTGGCGTCTCCGCCAGACGGTGGCGCGATGATCCGCGTCGATTCGCTCGTGGTGCGCTATCCCGGGATGCGCGCGGCCGCGCTCGATGGGGTCTCGTTCGAGGCGCTGCCCGGGCGGATCACCGCGGTGGTGGGCCCCAATGGCTCGGGGAAGAGCACCTTCGTGCGCACCCTCGTGCGACGGGTCGCGCCGACGAGTGGTCGGATCCTCGTCGATGGGATCGCCACCGATCGGTTGAGTCCGCGTGAGGTGGCCCAGATCGTGAGCGTCGTCCCGCAGCGGGAGGAACCGGTCTTCCCGATGCAGGTCCGCGACCTCGTCGCGTTAGGTCGCTACCCGCATGGCGGCGCATTCACCGCCCCGACGGCCCAGGATCGTGCAGCGGTGGCGCAGGCCATCGTCCGCGCCGACATCGCGGCTTTAGTCGAGCGCAGCACCGACACCCTGTCGGGCGGCGAGTGGCAGCGGGTGCGCATCGCGCGGGCCCTCGCGCAGGGGGGGCGCGCCATCGTCCTCGATGAGCCGACCACCTATCTCGATATCGCGCACGAGATGGCGGTCTTCGAGCTTTGCGACGCTCTCGCCCGTCAGGGGCTCTGCGTCGTCCTCGTCAGCCATCAGTTGAACCTGGTCGCGCGCTTCGCCGACCAGATCGTGTTGTTGCATCAGGGGCGTGTCGCTGCGGAGGGATCACCCAATGAGGTGATGCGCGGCGATGTGCTCGAACGCGTCTATGAGTGGCCCCTCATCGTCTCCCGCGATCCCGCGGTCGGGGCCCCGGTCCTTCTCCCCCTTCGTCACCGAGGTACGAGGTAATCCATGGCGGTCTTTCGTCGATTCGCGGTCATCAGCGGCGGGGTGCTCCCGCAGCTCCTCCTCGCCCAGTCCGGTCGGGCGCCCGTCGTCCTCCCACCCGAGGTGGTGACGGCGACACGCGTGCCAGGGATGCGTGTCAGTCCGACCACGACGTCGACCACGCTCGACGCCGCGGCGCTGCGTGCCGAGGGGATCACCCACCTCGCCGACGCGCTGCGGCGCGTCCCGGGCCTCGCCCTCGCGCGGGCCTCGTCGGTGGGGTCGCAGGTGGCACTCTTCATGCGGGGTGGGCAGTCCAACTACGTCCGCGTCCTCATCGATGGCGTCCCGCTCAACGAGCCGGGTGGCGTCCTCGATCTCGGGCGGATCACCCTCGACGACATCGAGCGGATCGAGGTGGTGCGTGGGCCCGCCAGCGTCCTCTATGGCTCGGAGGCGGTCTCCGGCGTCATCCAGCTCTTCACGCGGCGTGGCGGCGCGGCCACCAAGACGCGCGCGGAGATCGGGGGAGGGAACATCGGGACCCAACGGCTCTCCCTCGGTGGTGAGGGCACGATCGCCGGCCTGCGCGCCACGCTGCAGGGCGACCATCATGGGAGCACGGGGATCCTCCCCTTCAACAATGCGTATCGCAACACCGGTGTGGTCTCGGGGCTCACCTACGTCGGGGCGCGGAGCGATCTCCGCCTCACGGGGCGCTACAACAGCTCGGTCTATCAGTATCCCACCGGGTCCTCCGGCGCGATCGAGGATCGCAACGCGGAGCGGGTGGAACACCGGTTGCTCGTCGGTCTCGAGGGGGGACGTCGCTGGAGCGATCGCTTCGAGACGCGGCTCCAGCTCTCGAGCGCGGAGGGACATCCTCGCACCAACGATGGCCCGGACGATGCCGCCGATACGCTGGGCTTCTTCGGCTATTTCACGCGAGGGACGGTGACGCGCCGGCTCGCCGACCTCCGCGCGATCTATCGCCTGCGTCCCACCCACACCCTCACCATCGGGGGGGAGTTCGCTCGGGAGACCGAACGAAGCCAGTCGATCAGTCTGAGCGAGTACGGCGAGTATCCCGGGGCGTTCCGCGCCGCGCGCGAGAATCGGGCGCTCTTCGCGCAGGGACTCGGCGAACGCGGGCGGTTCGCCTACAGCCTCGGCGTCCGAGGCGACGAGAACAGCGCCTTCGGGACCTTCCGTACCGTGCGCGCGGGGACGTCGTGGCGGCTGACCGACGGGGTGCGGCTCCGCGCCTCCGCGGGGTCGGCGTTCAAGGCGCCGAGCTTCTTCGAGAACTTCGCTGAGGGATTCACGGCGGGGAATCCGGCGCTGCGGCCGGAGCGGACCACGTCGGGGGAGATCGGGATCGAGTGGGCCGGGGCCACCGGCCTCTTCGCCCGGGCGACGGGCTTCACGCAGCGATTCCGTGATCTGATCCAGTACACCGGCCGTCCTCCGCAGGAGGGAGCGCCCAACTACTACAACATCGCCGCGGCGAATGCGGGTGGGGTCGAGCTCGAAGGGGCGCTTCCCGAGATCGCGCGCACGCGGGTGGCGGTGGCCTACACGTGGACCGATACCAAGGTCACCGATGCCGGGTTCGATGTGGGGGCGGGGGCGAACTTCGTGGCCGGGCAGCCGCTCATCCGCCGGCCGGAGCATCTCGCAGCAGTGACCCTGACGCACCGGGTGGGGGCTCGAGGCTCGCTCGCCGCGGTGGTCACGCACACCGGGACGCGCGCGGATCGCGATTTCTCGGGGTGGCCCGCGGCCGCCGTGGCGCTCCCGGCCTTCACCACGCTCGACCTGAGCGCCGACCTCCCGCTCCCCATGTTCGCGGGCTCGGACCCCCGCCTCACCGTCCGTGTCGACAACGCCACCGATGTGCGGTACACGCAGATCCAGGGGTTCGCCTCGCCCGGTCGGACTTGGTATCTGGGGCTTAAGTTGGAGCGGTGATCCGCACCGACGCCCTCGTCCTCCACGCCTTCGATTATCGCGAGACCTCCCGCATCGTCCGCTTGGCGACGCGGGAGGCGGGGGTGGTGAGTGTGATCGCGCGTGGGGCCAAGCGGACCGGGGGGAAGTTCGGGCAGGGGATCGATCTCTACACGAGCGGGGCGGCGCAGATCGTGCTGCATCCCACGCGCGATCTCCACACCTTGGCCGCCTTCGATGCCACCCGGGCTCGGCCGGGCCTCGCGGCCTCGATGCCGCGATTCGGGGCCGCAGCGGCGTTGAGTGAGCTCGGGATGCGCTGCGCGCCGGAGGACGGTGGCGGGGCGATCCACGACGTGCTCGTCGCGGGCCTCGACGCGATCAGTGTGGCGGAGCCGGAGGCGGTGGTCCCCTGCGCCGTGGCCGCGACCTGGCGGCTCGCCGAGGCGTTGGGATTCACGCCCAGCCTGGCGCAGTGCGCCGCCTGTGACGCACCGCTCGGGGCCGCGCGCGAGGTGCGGTTCTCCCCCCGCGCCGGCGGGGCGCTCTGTCTCCCCTGTGCGGCGCTGGCCCCGGGGTCGCGCACGCTGCCAGCGGAGGCGCGGGCGACCCTCGTCGCGTGGGCGTCGGGCGCCGTGGTGATCCCGACCGACCCGAAGGTCGTGCGCGCCCATCAGCGGCTCGTGCGCGAATTCCTCGAGGAGCATCTCGCCGATGGGAAGCCACTGCGGGCCTGGCGGGACTGGGAGGCCGGCGGGGGCGCCGCCGACGCGCGATGATCATCGGGACCGCGGGGCACATCGATCACGGGAAGACGGCGCTCGTGCGCGCCCTCACCGGGGTCGAGACCGACCGGTTGCCGGAGGAGCGACGGCGTGGGATCACGATCGCCTTGGGGTTCGCGCCGTTGGTCCTCGACGGGATCGGCACCGTCGGCATGGTGGATGTGCCAGGACATGAGGGGTTCGTCCGGACGATGCTCGCCGGTGCGAGTGGGATCGACCTCGCCCTCCTCGTCGTCGATGCCACGGAGGGGGTCCGCCCGCAGACACGCGAGCATCTCGCGATCCTCTCGCTCCTGGGCATCCGTGGGGGGGTGGTCGCGCTCACCAAGGCGGATCTCGTGGACACCGAGCTGCGGGGCCTCGCGGTCGAGGAGGTCCAGGGCGTGCTCGCGGGGTCGACGCTCCACGGCGCGCCCGTCCTGCCCGTCTCCGCGGTGACGGGGGAGGGGATCGAGGCGCTCCGCACCGCGCTCACCGTCGTCTGTGCACAGGTCCCGGCGCGCGGCGAGGGGGAGCCCTGGCGGTTGCCGATCGACCGCGTCTTCTCTGTGGCGGGAGCGGGGACCGTGGTGACCGGCACGGGGTGGAGCGGAGGGCTCCGACGTGAGGCCGCCGTCCGGATCCTCCCAGGTGAACAGGTGGCACGCGTGCGCGGACTCGAGTCGCACGGGAGCAAGGTCGATGCGATCCGGGCGGGCCATCGCGTCGCCGTCGCCCTCGCGGGGATCGATCGTGAGGCGATCCCGGTGGGGGCGACCCTCGTCCGCGCCGACGAGCCGTGGGAGACCACGCAGGTCCTGCGTGCCGATCTCACCCTCCTTCCCGACGCACACCGGCTCGGCCCGCGCACGCGGGTGCGGTTCCATCTCGGGACGCAGGAGTGTGGGGCACGGGTGATCGCCGTGGGTGGGGAGCTGCTCCCCGGGACCGCGCGCGCCGTGCGGCTCGTGCTCGATACCCCCATCCTCGCCCGGGGTGGCGATCGCGTCGTCCTGCGAGGGGGGTCCCCCGTCGGTACCATCGGTGGCGGCGTGGTGACCGATGCGGTGCCGCGCTCCCGACGTGCCCGCCCCTGGCCGGCGCCGGAGGCGAGCCTCACCCTGCGGCTCGAGTGGATGCTTGACGAGGCGGGGGCCGCCGGACTCGCTCTCGCGGAGGTCCCCCAGCGGCTCGGGGTGCGATCATCGCAGGTGGACCGACTCGTGAAGGATCTCGCGAAGGTCACGCGGATCGGCGAGCGACTCATTCGCCACGAGACCGTGGAGCAGCTCAGGCACCGGCTCCTCGCGCGGCTCGAGCGTGCCCATGCGGAGCAGCCGCTCGCCCCCGGGCTCGATCGGCAGGAGGCGCGACAGTACCTGAGCGGCCAGGTCACGATCGCGGACGAGGTGATTCGTCGCGCGGAGCGTGCACAGCTGATCGTCATCGAAGGCGCGACGCTGCGGCTCCCGGGGTATCGCGCCGGTGCCGGTGCGGGGGCACGATCCGCGAAGGACGAGATCCTTGAGCGTCTCCGGAGCGCGGGGATCGAACCGCCCACGTTGACCGAGCTCAAGGCCATGTGGGGGAACGAGGTCGTCGCGCTCCTGAAGCTGCTGCAGAAGGAGGGGGCGGTGGTGCAGGTGGGGCTCGAGTGGTGGTTCGCCCACGAGGCGGTGGAGACCCTCCTCGCGCGGCTCGCGGCCCATGTGCGCCCCGAGGTGACCTACGCCCCCTCGGAACTCCGCGAGGTCCTCGGGATCACGCGCAAATGGCTGATCCCATTCTTGGAATGGTGCGACGCACGCGGGATCTCGCGTCGGTCTGAGGCCGGGCGGAGATTTCCGGGAGCAGCGGAAGGCTGGAAGCTGAAGGCTGGAAGCTGAAAGCTGAAAGTCCTCAGCTTTCTGCCTTCAGCCTTGAGTCTTCATCCTCCCTTCGTTCCGCCGTTTCGTCGGGTCGCCCTGCCACCCACTCCCATGCTCCGCCGTTTCGGCAGAGATGGCGTGGCCTGCGATATGCGCCGCCGTGGGGTAGACACCAGAGTCCGCTCGCACCGTGCACCCCCCCCATGTGCACGCGCGAGCCCTCTCGACCTTCACGCCTGACCCGACGCCCATATGCTCTCCCCTGATCGTCTGACCATGACGTCCCAGGAGGCGCTCGCCGACGCCGCGACCCGCGCGCGTCAGGCCGGGAACCCGCAGGTGCACGACACCCACCTCCTCGCCGCCCTGCTCGCGCAGGACGAGGGGATCGTCGTCCCCATCCTCCAGAAGCTCGGCGTAGCGATCCCCGCGCTGCAGGACGCGCTCGAGCGCGAGCTCGCCCGCTATCCCAAGCAGTCGGACGCGCAGCCCACCGCCTCGCGTGAACTCTCGGCCGTCCTCGACGCCGCAGAGCGCGAGGCCAAGCCGCTGGGCGACGCGTATGTCTCCACCGAGCATCTGTTGATCGCCCTCGCTGATACCAAGGGGGCGGAGTCGGCCGCGTTGCTCAAGGCCCAGCGCGCCACCCCGGCCGCGCTCCGGGAGGCCCTCACCGCCGTGCGCGGGGCCCATCGTGTCACCGATCAATCGCCGGAGACGCAGTATCTGGCGCTCGAGAAGTACACCCGCGACCTCACCGCCGATGCGCGGAAGGGGAAGCTCGACCCGGTCATCGGTCGCGACGAGGAGATCCGGCGCGTCATCCAGGTGCTCTCGCGCCGCACCAAGAACAATCCCGTCCTCATCGGTGAGCCCGGCGTCGGCAAGACCGCGATCGCCGAGGGACTCGCGCAGCGCATCGTGAACGGTGACGTCCCTGAGTCGCTGCGGGACAAGCAGCTCGTCGCGCTTGATTTGGGCGCGCTGATCGCCGGGGCCAAGTTCCGCGGCGAGTTCGAGGAGCGCCTCAAGGCGGTCCTCAAGGAGATCACCGCGAGCGAGGGGCGCTTCGTGGTCTTCATCGATGAGCTCCACACCCTGGTCGGGGCAGGGAAGGCCGAAGGGTCGATGGACGCCGGCAACATGCTCAAGCCGATGCTCGCGCGGGGGGAGCTGCGCGTGGTCGGGGCGACGACGCTGGACGAATACCGGCAGCACGTGGAGAAGGATCCTGCGCTCGAGCGGCGCTTCCAACCCGTCTTCGTCGGTGAACCGACGGTCGAGAACACCATCGCGATCCTGCGCGGCCTCAAGGAGCGCTATGAGTCGCACCATGGCGTCCGCATCACCGATGGCGCCGTGGTCGCTGCGGCCATCCTCTCCAATCGCTACATCGGGGATCGCTTCTTGCCCGACAAGGCGATCGACCTCATGGACGAGGCGGCCTCGCGGCTCCGCATCGAGATCGACTCCCTCCCGCAGGAGATCGACGAGGTCGAGCGCCGTGTGGTGCAGCTCGAGATCGAGCGGCAGGCCCTCGCCAAGGAGAAGGACGCCGCCACCGTCGAGCGGCGGACGGCGCTCGAGCAGGAGTTGGCCCAACTCCAGGAGCGCTCCGGCGCGATGAAGGCGCAGTGGCAGCTCGAGAAGGACGCCCTCGGCGAGGTGGGTCGTGTGAAGCAGCGGATCGACGAGGCCCGCACCGAGGCCGAGCGCGCCACCCGCGCCGGTGACCTCGGCACGGCCGCCGAGATCCAGTACGGGCGCGTCCCGCAGCTGGAGGCCGAGCTCAAGCAGATCGAGGACCGGCTCCATGCGCAGAAGGCCAACGGCACGCAGTTCCTCAAGGAGGAGGTCGGGGCCGACGACATCGCGGAGATCGTCGCGCGGTGGACGGGGATCCCCGTCACGCGGATGCTCGAGTCCGAGCGGGAGCGACTCGCCGCCCTCGATCAGGAGCTCGCCAAGCGCGTCGTCGGGCAGGCCGAGGCGGTGCAGGCGGTGGCGAATGCGGTGCGGCGCTCGCGCGCCGGGCTGCAGGACCCCAACCGTCCGGTCGGCTCGTTCATCTTCCTCGGTCCCACCGGCGTCGGGAAGACGGAGACCGCACGCGCGCTCGCCGAGTTCCTCTTCGACGATGAGCAGGCGATGGTGCGCCTCGACATGTCGGAGTACATGGAGAAGCATGCCGTGGCCCGATTGATCGGTGCGCCTCCGGGGTACGTGGGCTTCGAGGAGGGCGGGCAGCTCACCGAGGCGATCCGGCGTCGGCCCTACAGCGTGATCCTCTTCGACGAGATCGAGAAGGCCCATCCGGACGTGTTCAACATCCTGCTGCAGATTCTCGATGACGGTCGGCTCACCGACTCGCAGGGGCGCACCGTCGACTTCCGCAACACCGTCATCATCATGACCTCGAACATCGGGTCGCAGTGGATCCTGGAGACGGGGACGAGCGACTGGGCGTTGGTAGAGACGCAGGTGACGGGGGCGCTGCGGCAGCACTTCCGACCCGAGTTCCTCAATCGCGTCGATGACATCGTCATCTTCCGGCCCCTCGGCGAAGCGCAGATCGCGACGATCGTCGACCTCCAGCTGGTCCGGATGGCGAAGCTCTTGGCCGAGAAGAAGATCACCCTCACCGTGACCGATGAGGCCAAGCAGCTCCTCGCCACCGAGGGGTACGACCCCGCCTTCGGGGCACGGCCGCTGAAGCGGACCATCCAGCGATTGGTGCAGAACCCATTGGCGATGGCGCTGCTCGAGGGCAAGTTCAAGGACGGCGACGCCATCGTGGCACGCGCCGCCGGTGGCCACCTCGTCTTCGAGCTCGCATGATCCGTCGCGGTCCACATTCGGTGGTCACGGCGGCGCTGGGGATCCTGGGGATCCTCAGCGCCGTCGGGTGTGGGGCGGGGACCAAGGCCGACGCGCCGACGGCACCGCCTACCACCACCACGCCGACCACGCCCGCGGTGCCGCTCCCCATCGCGGACTGGGTCGAGGGCATCGATGGACAGATCCCGTTGGTCATCATCGCGCCGCACGGGGGGGACCTGACCCCCACGTCGCTCCCGGACCGCGTCTGCGCGGGGTGCGTCACCGGCAACGACCTGAACACCCAGGTGCTCGCGCGGGCGATCAGCGACGCCTTCTCCGGGCGCATCGGGAAGCGACCCTTCCTGGTGATCAACCGATTGCATCGTCGGAAGTTCGATGCGAACCGCGACCTACAGGAGGCGACCGCGGGCTACGCGCCTCTCGCCCCGATGTGGTCGCAGTTCCACGCCGCGATCGACTCGGCCAAGGCGCGGGCCCAGCGCCTGCATCCGCGCGGGCTGGTGATCGACCTCCACGGGCATGGGCACGTCATCCAGCGCCTGGAACTCGGCTATCTCCTGTCGGCGAGCGAGCTTCGCCTCTCGGATGCGGCGGTGACGCCGCTCCTGGCCACGAGTTCCGTCGCGCAGCTGAGCCGGGTCGCGCTCTCGCGGGATTCCGGTGCGGTCCTGCTGCGCGGGCCGCGCAGCCTCGGCAGTCGATTCAGCGCGCTCGGGATCCCCGCGGTTCCATCCGACGCGGACCCAGCGCCACTCGCTGGACATGACTATTTCAATGGCGGGTTCAATACGGTGCGGCATGGGTCGCTTGTCGCGAGCCCGTTCGATGCGATCCAGATCGAGAGTCATTACACCGGCCTCCGCGATACCGAGGCGAACCGGGCAGGGTTCGCCGAGGTCTTCGTGACCGCGCTCCTCGCGTACCTCCGCGATCACTACGGGTGGGTCCCCGCATGACGGCCCCCGTCGTCTTCGCCAATCGTGCGGAGGAGGACGCCTGGTGGATGGGGCAGGCGCTCGCGGAGGCCGAGCGGGCGGCCGCCGCTGGTGAGGTGCCGGTGGGGGCGGTCGTCGTGCAGAGCGGGACGATCGTCGCGCGCGGATCGAACGCGATGGTGAGCGGTCACGATGCCACACAACATGCGGAGCTCCGCGTGCTCCGCGCGGCGGCCTATGCCCTCCGTGAGCCCCGTCTGCCTGGTGCCACCCTCTACGTCACCCTCGAGCCCTGCGCGATGTGTGCGGGGGCGATCGTCCTCGCGCGCGTAGGTCGCGTGGTCTTCGGCGCGTGGGATGACAAGGCGGGGATGGCGGGGTCGGTCAGCGACCTGCTGCGGCATCCCAAGCTCAACCACCGCCCCGAGGTGCAGGGCGGGGTGCGCGCCGACGAGTGCGGTGCGCTGCTGCAACGCTTCTTCGCTGAGCGGCGGGGGCGCGAGCGCGCGACCTAGGCACTGATCAGGCCGCGAGGTCAGGCCGCGAGGTCAGGCCGCGAGGTCAGGCCCGGCAGTTCGCCTGCGCCACCCGGGTGCGCACATCGGCCGCGCTCGTCGTCCGCCGCACCGCATCGGGGGTGCTGAAGATCATCAGGTAGGCCCCATCCGCCATCTCCTCACGGCGGACCCGCAGGTAGCCCATCGCCTGCAGTTCGCAGACGAGCAGGCGGGGCGGGGTCCCATGCCGGTCGGTCGGTGCATCGATATCGAGGATCGCGAGACGACCCCCCGCACGAAACGCCGGGGCGAGGCGGTGCAATAACTCGAAGGGGGCGCTGATCTCATGGTACATGTGGATCATCAGCGCGACGTCGATGCTTCCCGGTGGGAGCTTCGGGTCGCCCGCCGTCCCCTCGATCACCTGCACGTTCTTCCACCCCTCCTCGGTCTGACGATTCCGGAGCAGCCGGAGGTAGCGGGGCTCGATATCCTCGCCGTACACCATCCCGGTCGGCCCGACACGCGCCGCCAGCGCCGCCACGTAGTACCCATCGCCGGCCCCGATATCTGCCACGCGGGCGCCCGGGCCGATCTGCAGCACGCGGAGCACGCGATCGGCTTCGCCGTAGCCATCGCGCTCCTCTTCGGCGATCCATCGGGGGGCCACGATCCGAGACACCGGACGGTTGGGGAGGGGGAAGGAGTCGGCACTCGTGCCGGCTCGCTGTCCTCGGGCCATCGGAGGGAGACAGAGGAGGACCGCGAGGGCGAGGAGGGCGGG
>CAIVJV010000073.1 GCA_903906325.1 uncultured Gemmatimonadota bacterium | reverse complement strand
CGTGACCATCTCCCGGCGGCGTTCCAGGGGATGGGGCCACTGGGGATCGCCTGGTGGCAGTGGGTCGCGCTCCTCCTGCTCGTCCCCGCGGCGCTGGCCCTGGGGGGACTCCTCCTCTGGCCGATCCAATGGATCCTGCGGCGGTTCGTGGCACGCACCGCGGCGGAGTGGGACGACGAGCTGGTGGAGGAGCTCCGTGGCCCCATCGTCCTGATGGTGGGGGCCCTGGCGTCCCGGGCGCTGATCGGCTGGGTGGCGTTGGAGGCCTCGCCGCTCGGATGGATGCTCGATCTCCATCAGGCGGCGATGATCATCGCCCTCTTCTGGGCCCTCCTCCGGGTGGTGGGGGTGCTGCAGGGGAGTGCGCCGACCAGTCGCTGGGCAGCGCAGCATCCGGCGCTTCGGTCCCTGATCCCGTTGGGGGCCCGCATCGTCCGGGTGCTGCTGGGGCTCCTCGGGGGACTCAGTGTCGCCACGGCCTTCGGGTATCCGGTGGGGACGGTCCTCGCCGGCCTTGGCATCGGCGGCATCGCGATCGCCTTCGCGGCGCAGAAGACACTCGAGAACGTCTTCGGCTCGGTCGCCCTGGGGATCGATCAACCCTTTCGCGTGGGGGACACGATCATCGTGGACGGGATCGAGGGGACCGTGGAGGCGATCGGTCTCCGGTCGACCCGGCTCCGGACCGCCGAGCGCACCGTGGTGAGTCTGCCGAATGGTCGGCTCGCCGATATGCGCGCCGAGAACTTCGGCGAGCGCGACCGATTCCGCTTTCGGACCGTGGTCCCACTCGCCCTCGCGACGGCACCGGAGGCGATCGAGCGGCTCCGGGATGGGATCGAGGCCCTCCTCCGCACCTTCCCCGAGACCGGGGCCGACGGGCTCCAGGTGCGCCTGGTCGGGATGACCACCACTTCGCTGGACCTGGAGGTCGTCTGCTCGGTCCAGACCGGTCAGGGCGCGGAGTTCAAGCGAGTGCGGGAGCGGTATCTCCTCGGGATCCTTCGTCTGGTGCGGGACGCTGGCGTGCAGTTCGCGCCCAAACCCTGAGCGGTCCGCGCGTCAGCGGAGGAGCGTCGGGAGGTCCCGGATGAGCACGGCGCCTCCGGCCGCGGCCATCACGATCGCCACGATGATACCGGCCGCGGTGAGACCCCGCGGATGGCGATACGTCCCGACGATCGCCGGTCGAGCGGTGGCGGCCAGCATCGCCGCGAGCCCCAGGGGGAGGATCATCCCGTTGAGCGCGCCGACCAGGAGGAGGGTCTTCACCGGTCGTCCGATCAGGACGAAGACCAGCGTGGAGAGCGCGATGAACCCGATGACGAGACGCGACCAGTGGCGGTCGAGTGTCGGGTGAAGGCTCCGGAGGAACGAGACCGAGGTGTATGCGGCGCCGACGACCGAGGTGATCGCCGCGCTCCACATCACGATGCCGAAGAGCCGATACCCGAGCTCCCCGGTCGCCGCGCGGAACACGCTCGCAGGGGGATTCGCCGGGTCCAGCGTGACCCCTTGGTGCACGACCCCCAAGGCGGCGAGGAAGAGGATCACCCGCATCAGGCTCGCGACGCCGATGGCGGTCGTCGCCGACCGCGTCACCTCGGGGATCGCCGCCGGTCCGGTGATCCCCGCATCGATCAGGCGATGGGCGCCGGCGAACGTGATGTAGCCGCCGACGGTCCCGCCGACGATGGTGACGACCGAGAGCAGGTCGATCCGCTCCGGGACGACCGATCGGACGAGGGCCTCACCTAGCGGCGGCGCAGAGGCGAGCGCCACAGTGAGGGTCAGCGCGATCAACACGAAGCCGAGCGCGAGGCTGAATCGGTCCATGGCGCGCCCGGCTTCCTTCACCACGAAGAGGGCGATCGCCAGGACCGCACTCAGCGCGGCGCCGACGGCGACCGGGATCCCACCGACGACCTGCAGCCCCAGGCCTGCTCCAGCGACGTTCCCCACGTTGAAGGCGAGTCCCCCCAGGACCACGAGGAGGGTGAGGAGGGTGCCGAGTCCCGGGATCACCCCATCGGCGACCGGTCCCGCGCGCTGCCCCGACGCCGCGATCACCCGCCAGATGGTGAGTTGCGCGACGAGATCGATGATGATGCTCGCGAGGATCGCGAAGCCGAAGCTCGCCCCGAGGCGCTCGGTGAAGACCGCGGTCTGCGTGAGGAACCCCGGCCCGATGGCCGAGGTCGCCATCAGGAAGGCGGCGCCGATCAGCGCCGAACGTGGTCGATCAGACATCCGAGGGTCCAGACGCCGAGCGCAGAGGCGAGGGAGAGGAGGAAGGGCGTGGGATGGGCGGCGAACGTCGCGATGCCATAGCTCACCGCGCCGGTCAGCAACGTCATCGCCGCGGTGACGGGGCTCCCCGCACGAGTGAAGAGCCCGAAGCAGACGGTCACGACGACGCCGGTGCTCCCCAGCGCCGAGGCCTGCTCCACGAGCGAGAAGACCCCCTCGCTGTTGAGGGCGAGGACCCACGCGATCAGCCCGAAGGCGAGCACACCGCCTCGCGCGAGGCGGACCTTGATGCGCTCGTTCTCGATGCGGGCCAACGGCACGATGAGGTTGTGCGAGAGGAGCCCGGAGGCCACCAAGAGCGTCGAATCGACGGTCGAGAGGATCGCGGCGATCAAACCGCCGGCGAAGACCGCGAAGAGGATCGGGGGAAGGGAATCCCGCGCGATGGTGGGGAGCAGTTGCTCCGGGTGCGCGAGATCGGTGGTGAGCGCCCCGGCCAAGAGCGCGATGACGACGGGGATGCTCCCGACGAGCATGTACAAGGCGCCTGAAGCGAGGGCGGAGCGCCGGGCGACGGTCGCCGAGCGCGCCGCGATCACGCGGCTCACGATCTCGGTGGCGGTGAGTGAGCCGATGACGGGGATCGCCCAGGCCTCTACGGCGAGCCAGATGGGACCGGCCGCGGCCGGCGCGAGGTTCACGCGATCGGTGGTGGCGAGGAGATGAAGGGCCTCGCCCGTCCCGCCGACGCGGAGCACCACCGCCACCAAGGTGATCACCAAACCGACGGTGAGGATCACCCCTTGGAGGACATCGGTCACCGCATCGGCGAGGAGGCCGCCGAACATCGTGTAGGCCACGACGAAGAGCGCCGCGATCCCGATCCCCGTCTCGGGTGTCAGGAGGCTGGCGCTCGAGAGCACCTGCCCGAAGGCGCGGATCTGTGCCCCCGCCCAGAGGACGGAGCTCGGGATGAGCAGCACCGCGGCGAGTCGCTCGACGCCCGTCCCGAACCGCTGCCGGTAGAGGTCGGCGAGGGTGGTGAGGCCGCGGTTCCAGAGTGGCCGCGCGAGCAGGGCACCCATGAGGATGAGGCACAGCCCGTAGCCGAACGGCTCGGGGGAGGCCAGGGAGAAGCCCTCGCCGTAGATCGTGGTCGAGGAGCCGATGACCGTCTCCGCTCCGAACCAGGTGGCGAAGAGGGAGAAGGTCGCGAGCGTGTAGCCGAGGGAGCGACCGCCGATCAGATAGTCGGCTTCGGAGCTGATCCGCCTGGAGAGATAGGCCCCGATCCCTAGCTGCAACGCGAGGAAGGCGAGGAGGGCGACGAGGGCTGGGGTCACGACGGGGGGGTCGGCGATCGCATGAGGCGGGAATCTGTCCTCATCAGAGGGGGTCGGATAGGTCGTCGAACACATCGGCGATTCCTGCGACCTCGAGCGGGGCCGACGTTCCTTGTCGTCCGCTCAGCTGTGCCGCGAGGCCGAGGACCTGCGCCGGCGTCCACCCGGCCGCACGAAGCTCGGCCAGCCCGGTGTCACCCGACGACTTACTGAGTTTCCGACCGTCGGGGTGTCGGAGGAGGGGATGATGGAGGAAGGCGGGCGGCGTCGTGCGCCCGAGGAGTCGCGCGAGACGCAGCTGTCGTCCGGTGGAGGGGAGGAGATCCTCGCCGCGGATCACGAGATCGATGCCCTGTTCCCAGTCGTCGACCGTCACGGCGAACTGATAGGTCCAGTGCCCGTGCCGGTCGCGGACGAGGAGATCGCCGCACTGCGTCATCGGGTCCTGGGCTTGTGGGCCAAGCCGGAGATCATCGAAGCGCTCCGGTGCGTCTCCCGACATGATGACGCGCAGGCCCTGACCCCGCCCCCCCGGTCCCTGGCCTCGGCAGGTCCCGGGATACACGAGCTCCCCCCCCGCGGTCGCGTCCGCGGCTCGTGCGATCTCCGCGCGGGAACAGGTACACGGGTAGACCAGGCTATGCCCCTCGAGTTCGGCGAGGCGCGTCGCGTAGCGCGCGGTGTCATCGCTCTGGCGTTGTGGGACCGGCCCGGCGCGGAAGTCCGTGGTGGTCAGCCCATCGGGGACGAGCCCGAGCCAATCGAGGTCGTCGAGGATCCCCTGCTCGTAGGCGGGGCGACACCGCCCGCGATCGTGATCCTCGATCCGCAGGAGCACCCGCCCGCCGTAGCGTCGCGCGAGGCCCCAGACCCAGAGGGCGTTCACCGCATGCCCGAGATGCAGTACGCCGGTCGGGGCGGGGGCGAATCGCGTGGTGAACCCAGTGGTCGGCGCGCGCATGGCCCAATCTCATCCCCATCCCTATCACTGACAACCGCGCGAGGCGCGGCCTAACTTGCACCGCATCCCTCCCGAGCCCACGAGACGCGTGCATCCCGATCCCGATTTCGTGACCCTCGTCGAGGTCGCCCCGCGCGACGGCCTCCAGAACGAGTCGACCCCGCTTCCCGCCGAGATCAAGGTGGAGCTCGTCGATCGCCTGACGGCGGCGGGGTGCCCGACGATCGAGGTCACCTCCTTCGTCTCCCCGAAAGCGGTCCCGCAGCTCGCCGATGCCGCGCTGGTGATGGCTGGCATCCGTCGTGCCCCGGACGTTCTGTACACCGTGCTCACACCGAATTGGCGCGGCTTCGAAGGGGCGCGGGATGCGCGTGCCGACGGGATCGTCGTCTTCGGCGCGGCGAGTGAGACCTTCTCACAGAAGAACATCAACTGCTCGATCGCCGAGTCGCTTGAGCGGTTCCGCCCCGTGGTCATGGCGGCGCTCGAATCGGGGATCGCGGTGCGCGGGACCGTCTCCTGTGCGCTGGGCTGCCCCTACGAAGGGGTGATCCCCCCAGAGGCGGTCGCCGATGTCGCGCGGGAGCTCCTCGCGCTCGGCTGCGAGGAGATCAGCATCGCCGACACGATCGGGGTGGGGACGCCAGCCCGGACGCAGGTGGTGATGGAGCGGGTGCTCGAGGTGGTCGCGCCGTCGCGGATCAATGCGCACTTCCACGACACGCAGGGACGTGCCCTCGAGAACCTCGAGGTCTGCCTCGAGCTGGGGATCCGGAGCATCGACGCGAGCGCGGGTGGCGTCGGGGGGTGTCCCTTCGCGCCCGGCGCGACCGGGAACGTGGCGACCGAGGCGGTGCTCGCCTTCCTCGAGGCGCGGGGGTTCACCACGGGGATCGATCGCGGCGCGGTCACCGCGACGGGGCAGTGGCTGCGCGATCAGCTCGCGCGGCGGTAGTCAGTACCCGAGCCCGACCCGCTTCCGGAGATGCCGGTTCGCCGTCATCTCCTCCACCATGAAGTGCGCGACATCCTCCACCGAGATGCGGTTCGCCCCTTCGGGGAGATAGGCATCGCTCCAGCGATAGACGCCGGTGCGCTCGCCGGGCACGATGTCGCCGGTACAGACCATCGTCCAGTCGATGTCGCCATCGCGCATCGCGTGCCACGCGGCCTTGTGGCGATCGCTCACCTGCTTGAAGATCGTGGGGAAGGTGGGCTGGTCGTGCCGCAGGCCGCCATGCACCGAGTCGAGGATCCCGCCGCCGGCGACGCCGAGGACGCGACGGACGCCGTGGGTGCGCATCGCGGCGACGATGTGGCGCATCCCCTGCGACTGCGCCTCGCCGGGTTCGTGCACACCGGCGCCCCCGAGCCCTGAGAGGACGACGTCCGCCCCCGCGACGACGCGCGCGACCGCGTCAGGGTCGAGCACGTCGCCCGGGATGATCTCGAGCCCGGCGCGCGGGGTGAGCTTGGCGGGATCGCGCACCAGGGCGCGGACGGTGTGGCCTGCCGCGAGCGTGTAGTCCAAGAGGCGGCCGCCGACGCGACCGGTGGCACCGAAGAGTGCGATTCGCATCAGGGAAAGATGGGGGTGAGGCTCAGTGGAAATCATGCCCCCGCGCGAAATCCTCCCCCGCGCCGGCCTTGAGCGGGAGGAAGGTCTTCGCCCGGATGTTCCAAACGCCGTCCTCCACCTGGAGGACCCCGCGCACCAGGAGGATCGGCTGCTCCGCGAGCATGGTGAACTCCGCCTCGGCCTGTTGCGGACGCACGACGACGTTGATCGTCCCCGTCTCGTCCTCGAGGGTGAGGAACATGAACCCCTTCGCCGTCGGCGGCCGCTGCCGACAGATGACGAGCCCCGCATGGGCGACGTGCGTCCCATCGCCGAGCGTATGGAGCTCGCGGGCGGTGCGCACGCCGTTCGGGGTGAGGGTCGCGCGGAGATGCCGCATCGGGTGGCCGGCGAGAGAGAGTCCGGTGAGGCGATAGTCGGCGGCGGTGAGCTCGGGAGGTGAGAAGGCGGGGAGGTGCGCGGGGACCGTGGTCTCGGGAAAGAGGGCGAAGGGGCCCCATCCGCCGCGCTGCGCCTCGAGCACCCGCCAGAGTGCGACGCGCCGTCGCCGGCCCGGCGGTTCCTCCATCACGAAGGCATCGAACGCGCCGGCTTCTGCCAACGCGCGCAACGCGCGGCGATCGAGTCCTAGGCGATCGACCGCATCGGCGATCGAGACGAACGGCGTCTGCTGGGCGGCCTCGATCCGTGGCCGCGCCTGTGATCCCAGTCCACGCACCGAGCGGAGCCCGAGGCGGACGGACGGGGCGGCGTTGCGGGTCGGGCCCGGCTCCAACGTGTGATCCCACCGACTCCGCATGAGGTCCACCGGGAGCACCCGCACCCCATGCCGCATCGCATCCTCGATCAATGTGCCCGGGCCGTAGAACCCCATCGGTTGCGCGTTGAGGATCGCGCAGAGGAACTCCGGCGCGTAGTAGTGCCGCAGATAGGCGCTGGCATAGACCAAGAGCGCGAAGCTCGCGGCATGGCTCTCAGGGAAGCCGTAATCCGCGAAGGCCTCGATCTGATTGAAGATCCGCTGCCCGACATCGGCGGGAATCCCGTTGCGCGCCATCCCCTCGACCATCCGCTGCGCGATCCCGGCCATCCGCTCGCGGCTCCGCTTGTGCCCCATCGCCTTGCGCAGGAGGTCGGCCTCGCCGGGGGTGAAGCCGGCGGCGGTGATCGCGACCTGCATCCCCTGCTCTTGGAAGAGCGGCACCCCGAGGGTACGGCGGAGGATCGGCTCCAAGGTGGGATGGGGATAGGTGACGGGTTCGGTGCCGGCGCGGCGCCGGAGATAGGGATGGACCATCGCCCCTTGGATCGGCCCGGGGCGGATCAGCGCCACCTCGACGACGATGTCGTAGAAGCTCCGTGGTTTGAGGCGCGGGAGGGTGTTCATCTGCGCGCGACT
>CAIVJV010000072.1 GCA_903906325.1 uncultured Gemmatimonadota bacterium | reverse complement strand
GAGTTCCACGATCGGCATCGAGAAGCTCGTCGCAAACTCGTAGTCGCGGCCCCCCGTGCGCGGCGACCACTCGACATACTCACGCACGGGGAGATATTGGATCGCACCGATCGCGCCGCCGAGGACGACCGCGCCGAGCGCGAGCGCGAGCCGCTGCACGGCGACGCCGCGCGCGGGAGGCGGCGTGGTGCCGTCGCCGACGAAGGCGAGCAACAACGCCCACGCCCCCGAGGCGAGGAGGAGATACTGCAGGAGCTGTGGGTGCGGGGAGAGGACGCCGAGCCCGACGACGAGCGCGAGCGCGCCCCAGGCCCATTGGCGCGCATCTCTGATTCCATAGGTCAACACGATCAACGTCACCGGGAGGAGCGCGGAGACGAAGAGCTTGCCGTCATGGCCCGGCGAGACGAGCGAGGCGACCTGCCCCCCCATCATGTACGCGATCCCGCCGACGAGCGCGGCGTAGAAGCCGACGCCGATCACGCGGAGGAAACCATACCCCGCGATCCCCGCGAGCATCAGATGGAGGATCATCCCCCAGGTCATCGCGACATCGGTCGGGAGGACGAGGCGGAGGAGGAAGGTCGGATAGAAGATGTCGCCGTGCATCGCGGCCACGTACGGCATCCCACCGAAGAGATAGGGATTCCAGAGCGGGAACCCCTCCCCGGCGCGGAGTGAGGCGGCGGCAAACTCACGGAAGGGATAGCCGGCGATGTACTGATCGCTGACCGGCGAGACGAGGAACCCACCGGAGAGCGCGGGATACCCGAGCGTCATCGCCGCGAGCACGCAGGCGAGCACCGCCCAGGCCGTGGCGAAGGGGGGCGCGTCCGAGGAGGCGACGGTAGGACGAGGGGAAGCGGTCATGCCGAGGATCGAGAGGTGTCGGGGGGACGACGTACCGAGCGGGTGAGCAGGAGCGCGCCGGGGAGGATCTCCAGCACGGTGAGCCAGAGGCGCGAGGCCACGACGAGCCAGGTCGCCTCGGCGGCGGTCGCGATCCCCGCCCGAGTGAGCAGGAGCGCCATCACCCCCTCACGGACCCCGATCCCCCCTGGCGCGATCAACGCGAGGAATCCCGCCAGATAGGATAGGGTGAAAACTGCGATGGCATCGCTCGCATCTCCAGTCGGATGCCGGAGGAGTCCGATCCCGAGGAGATGGAAGGCGAGGCCGAAGAGGACCCAGGCGATGGCGGAGCCGGCGACGGCGACCCAGATGGCACGCGCCGGGAGCTGCGGGAGGCTGAAGGGACGACGCAGCACCTTCGAGGCCCCCATCGCCGCCATCGGGAGGAGCCGCGGTGCGAGGAGCACGAGGACCACCGCGAGCGTGAGGACCGGAGTCAGTGGGGTCCCCGGCGGGACGATCGAGAGGAAGAGATCACGCCCCGTGAGGCCGACCACGGCGAAGCCGATGATCAGGTGCACGAGGGAGACGACGAGCGCGCTCCCGATCGCCGCGACGGAGGAGACGCCGGCCTCCTGTGCCATCACCCCCATCGCCCCGATCTGCCAGACCTTCCCTGGGAGATAGCGGCCGAGGTTGGAGACGAACCAGATGCGCGCCGCGGTCGCGAAGCCGAGGGTCTCGCCCCAGGCGCCCACGGTGAGTCGCCAGGTCTGGATGAGGACGAGGTAGCTGACCCCGACGATCGCCGAGGCGAGGAGGACATAACCCCACTGCGTGGAGAGCCCGGCGCGGAGCGACTGTACCGCATCCCATTGCCCGACGAGGGAGCGGCCCCCGAACCAGAGGACGGCGAGGGTGAAGAGTGCGGTGAGGAGGGTCCGCGTCGAGGGGCCCGTCGTTCGCTCAGTCATGAGCCCCGACCTCGGTATAGAGGCGCAGGTAGCGATCGGCGACCGCCGCGGGAGCGAATCGCTCACGCATCTCGGCGATCGCGGCGTCGCGGCGCAGCGGATCGGACGCGCTGCGGAGGGCTTGGTCACAGGCGGAGCCGAGCGCACCGATATCCCCGGGGGTGATGAGCACCCCGCCCCACCGAGGATCGACGACATCAGGGAGCCCAACGGAGCGATACGCGATCACCGGTGCGCCGCAGAGCTGCGCCTCGACCGCCACGAGGCCGAGCCCTTCATCGCGTGAGGGGATCACGACGGCGGCTGCACCGCGAAAGGCTTCCGCGAGCATCTCCGGGGTCCCCCGCCCTCTCCATTGGATGCGATCCGCCACACCGAGTCGTTCGGCGCGAACGTGAAGCGCGGCGCGGTCGTCCCCCTCGCCGATCACCTGGAGCGTCGCGGGGGTGGTCATGCGGGAGAGCGCCTCGAGGAGGTCGGCGAGTCCCTTCTGCGCATTGAGTCGGCCGGCGAAGACCAAGGGGCGCGCAGCGAGATCACCACCAGCGTGGGCCGTAGAAGCCGCACCGGTCAGATGAAAGCGATCGGTGTCCACCCCCATCGGGGCGACCTGCACCGTGCGGTGCGCGCCGAGGGTCCCCGCCTGATCGGCGAGCCACCGCGAGACCGCGGTCACCACGGCCGCACGGTTGAGCACGCGCCGCACGATCGGATGCACCGCCCGCCGCTTCACCGCGAGTCGCACATCGGAGCCATGCATCGTGATCACCACGGGGACGCGCCCCGCGGCGACCGTCGCAAGCAGCCCGCTCGGGAACCACCAGTGCGCATGGATCACCGTGGGGCGGAAGGTGCGGATCTCGCGGCGAATCGCGCGTATCCCCGCCAGCACCATCCCCGCGAAGGCGAACCGGCCACGCCAGCTCCCGAGCACCTGCTCCGCCATCGTCCCGGTGTAGGCGAGGGTCTCCATCCCTTCCGGGGTGTAGCGGAAGCGGTGGATCGTGATCCCCTCGAGGGTCTCACGTTCGGCGAGCCCCGGGGCGTGCGGCGCGAGGACGCGCACCTCCGCCCCACGCGACTGTACCTCGCGCGCGAGCCGATGGACGAACGACCCCGGCGCATCGCCGGTGGCCCGAGGATACGCGTGGGTGACGACGAGGACGCGAGGAGCGCTCACGCCGCTCCGGGGCGATCGCTGCGCTCGTCGAGCCGCCGACGGAGCTCCCGCTGCTCGGCGCGGAGCACCGCGACCTGCTCCCCCAGCAGCCCTGCCGCGAAGAAGATCGACCCGAGGATCAGGGAGGTCTGGATGATCGTCCAGACCCACCGCACGCCGAACCCGCTCGTGAAGAGGATCCCCAGGGCGATGAGCCCCGCGAGGACCCCCAGGGCGAAGAGGCCGACGCCCAGCATCCCGAAGGCGAGGAGGGGCTTCTGGCCGAAGCGG
>CAIVJV010000071.1 GCA_903906325.1 uncultured Gemmatimonadota bacterium | reverse complement strand
TCAGCCCGGTGGACCCGAACGTCCTCGCGACGGTCTACTCGACGGCGAACACCCCACCGGAGCTCTTCATCACCCGCGTGGGCGAGGGCCGCATGGCGCAACTCACCACGAGCCCCACAACCGAGTTCCAGTCGTATGCGTGGCAGGAGCCGCCGATCGTGCAGCTCGATGGCGAGGATGGCGTGAAGGTCCCAGCGCGACTCTATGATCCCACGCGCTTCGGGGTCACGCCGAACGGCGGGGCGGTGATCTTCGTCCATGGCGCCGGCTACCTGCACAACGTGCACAACTGGTGGTCGAGCTACGCCCGGGAATACATGTTCCACCACCTCCTCGCCTCGCGTGGGTACGTGGTGCTCGACATCGATTACCGCGGATCCGCGGGCTACGGGCGCGACTGGCGCACCGCGATCTACCGCTGGATGGGCGGGAAGGATCTCGATGACCATGTCGCCGGTTCCACGTACCTCACGAAGACGTATGGCATCGATCCCGAGCGCGTGGGGATCTATGGTGGGTCGTACGGCGGCTTCATCACGCTGATGGCGCTCTTCACCAAGCCACAGCACTTCGGCGCGGGGGCCGCGCTCCGCTCCGTGACCGATTGGGCGAGCTACAACCATGGGTACACGGGGCGCATCCTCAATCTCCCGCAGACCGATACCCTCGCGTACCAGCGCTCCTCCCCACTCTACTTCGCCGAAGGGCTGAAGGACCCGCTGCTGATCGCGCACGGGATGGTCGATGTGAACGTCCAGTTCCAAGACGTGGTGCATCTCGCGCAACGGCTCATCGAGCTGGAGAAGACCGACTGGGAGATGGCGGTCTATCCGGTGGAGGACCACGGTTTCGTCCGGCCGAGCTCCTGGCACGACGAGTATCGGCGCATCCTCGAGCTCTTCGACCGGACGATCGGCCCCAACGGGAGCAAGGCGAAGAAGTGAGCGACTGGGTCGCACGGGTCGCGGCCATGCTGCGCCGCATCATCGGAGCCCCCGATTATGCGGCGTATCTCGCGCATCACCGCGCCTGCCATCCTGGGCGGGCGCCGATGGATGAGGCGACCTTCGTCGCCGACCGCCTCACCGCGCGGTACGAGCGTCCGGGGTCGCGCTGCTGCTGAGCGGCGGGACGGCGAAGAGGAGCAGGAGCGCAGCGACCCCGGCGAAGCCGGCGCCCATCAGGAAGGCGGCGGGCGCGCCGGAGCCCTGCCAGACGACACCGAACACGGCGGATGCCGGCAGCGCCCCGAGTCCCACGGCGGCGTTGAACCACCCGAACGCCGTCCCATGCACCGAGGCTGGGACGAGGTCGGCGACCATCGCGCGCTCAGCTCCCTCGGTGAGCCCGAAATAGAGCCCGTACACCATGAACAGCGCCCACGCCTGCCAGGTCGCGGTCGCCACCGCGAACCCGAGATAGGTGAGCGCATAGACCCCCCACCCCGCCAGGATCAGGGGCCGACGCCCGACCCGATCTGAGAGGGCCCCGCCGATCGCCGTCGACGAGGACTTCACCACATGCAGCGCCGCCCAGAGGACGGGGAGCAGCGGGGTCGGGACGCCGAGCTGTGACGCCCGGAGGAGCAGGAAGACATCTGATGAGGCGCCCAACGTGAAGACGAAGACCGCGATCAGGAAGCGCCAGAACGGGGTGCCGAGCGAGACGAGCGGCGCCGGCTGACGTCGTACCGACGCCTCACCATGCGCCACGACCGGGGCCGCGACGGTCGCAGGCCGACGCTCGTGGACGAACCCGAGGACCAAGACCACCGAGATCGCCCCAGGGATCAGGGCGAAGAGGAAGAAGGTCCGCAGGTCGACCCACCCCGCCGTGAGCACCACCCACGCGACCAGCGGGCCGATCACGGCACCGAGACTGTCCGCCGCCCGGTGGATCCCGTAGGCCAAGCCGCGCTGCGACGGGGTCACCGAGTCCGCGATCAGCGCATCGCGCGGTGCGGTGCGGATCCCCTTCCCGAACCGATCGGTGAGGCGGATCACCATCACCTGCCCCGTGCTCTGCGCGAGCCCGATCATCGGTCGCGCCACCGCCGCGATGGCATAGCCGGCGACGACGAAGGGTTTCCGCCGCCGGATCCGGTCCGACCACCACCCCGCCGGGATACGCCACAGCGCGGAGACACTCTCCGCCATCCCCTCGATCAGCCCGAGCGCCGCCGCGGAGGTCCCGACCACGGTGCTCAGGAAGATCGGGAGGAGCGGATAGATCATCTCGCTCGCGACATCGGTGAAGAAGCTCGCCGCGGCGAGGATCGCGATGTTCCGCCCGAGCGCGCGTCCATTCCCCACGCCGGTCAGGGCCATCGGATCCCCGCCACCGGCCGCATCGTCACCCACTGTGCGCGAGACGCCTGCGTCGGGAAGGCGGCCTCGTAGGAGACACGCCACCGCGCGATCACCGCCTCCGCCGCCTCCCGGTCGGCCACCGCCCAGACCGCGCCGCCGAACCCGGCGCCGAACGCGGAGGCCGCATGCGCACCCGCGGCCATCGCCGCGCGCGCGAGGAAGGCCGTCTCCGGGACCTGGTTACGTAACACGACCTCGGCCCCCTGTTGCGATGTCACCGCGAGCGCACCGAGGGCGCGCGCATCCGCTGACGCGAAGGCCGCGAGGGCCTCGGGGACGATCCGCTCCGTCTCCGACCGGAACTGCGCGATTCGCGCGATGGCCCCGTCCGGATCGTCGAGGCCACGCGCGATCCCGGCGAGCCGGTCCGCGGCCTCGGGACCGGACGCGAGCACGCCACGCAACGAGAGGTCCGCACGCCCCGTCACCCGATTCCACTCGGCGACCAGCCCGCGGACTTGGTCGGCCGCCCGGTTGTAATCGTCTTGTGCCGCCCCGGTCTTGGTGGCGCGCACCCCGCTCACGCCAACGAGCAGGGTCCACTGTTCCGGGAAGGCCGCCGATCCGATCGGCTCCGCTGGGAGATATCGGAAGGCACTGACGCGCTCCGCTTGATTACAGCAGATCGCGACGTGATCCTGCGCCCCACCACGTGTGCCGACCCCATCCTCCCCCGGAAAGGGCCCATACGGCCCGCCCATCTCCACCGCGCCGCAGTACTCGGCCAACTGCAGCGGGGTCCTGAGATAGTCGCGCCAGACGCGCCGAGAGCGGAGCCCATTCACCTCGGCGAGGGCGATCACCAGGAGCGTGATGAATGCGCTCGAGCTCGAGAGGCCGGCGGAGCGCGGGAGATCGCTCGTCGAGCGGATCCGGACCCCGACCTTGAGCGGGGCGAAGTCTCGGGTCATCCGTCGCACCACCGCGGCGATGTACGTCCCCCCGTGGGCGCGTCCCGTGCGGGCGTCGCGGCGCAGCGGCACGCGAGCGCGCCGCCCGGTGGCATCGTCCTCGATCTCCAGGAACGGACGGTCGAGCGGGGTGAGTTCCGCATGGATCCCCAGCCCCACCGCG
This sequence comes from uncultured Gemmatimonadota bacterium, assembly GCA_903906325.1. Lineage (GTDB taxonomy): Bacteria > Gemmatimonadota > Gemmatimonadetes > Gemmatimonadales > Gemmatimonadaceae > Pseudogemmatithrix. Next base: position 174 of record CAIVJV010000071.1, on the reverse strand, counting down.
CAGGTGAGGGAGGGCCCGCCCCCGTAGTCCACATGCTTCCCGAAGAGTTCGATCCGGCCCGGGACGAAGAGCGAATGCGACGCCGTCATGGCGAGCCTCGGGGCCTCGACCGATCAGAGCCGCGGGACGCGGCCCGCGAGGCGCGCCTCGACGGCCGGGACGTCGCTGCGGCGG
>CAIVJV010000070.1 GCA_903906325.1 uncultured Gemmatimonadota bacterium | reverse complement strand
GGCCCACCGCCTCGCCCTCGTGGCAGCCACGGCCTTGCTCGCCTATCTCGCCCTGTGGCCGGTGCCGATCGCACCCGTCGCATGGGACGCCCCAGCCGATCGCGGCTTCGTCGGGGACTTCGCCGTCGACTCCTCCTTGGCGGACGCGGAACGGATCCCACTCGATGGACATCCCGGCCCGGAGAGCGTGGCGCGAGACGCTGAGGGACGCCTCTACGCCGCGTCGCTCGACGGGAGTATCGTGCGGCTCGATGCCGAGGGGCGGCGCCCAGAGGTCTGGGCGCGCACCGGGGGCCGTCCGCTCGGTCTCGCCTTCGGCACGGACGGCACGCTCTATGTGGCCGATGGCATCCGTGGCCTCCTCGCCGTCGATCCCGCGGGGCAGGTGCGGGTGCTCGCCACGGCGGCCGAGGGCCGACCCTTCGGCTTCGCGGACGATCTCGACGTCGCCCCCGATGGGCGCGTCTACTTCAGCGACGCCTCGAGCAAGTTCACCGCGGCGGTGCGCGCGACCTTGGATGCGACGACCCTCGACATCCTCGAGCATGGCGGGCATGGGCGGCTCCTCGAGTGGGATCCGCGCACGGCGCAGGTGCGCGTCGTCGCGTCGGGCCTGCAGTTCGCGAACGGCGTCGCCCTCACCGCCGATGCGCGCGCGGTGCTCCTCACGGAGACGGGCGCCTACCGGATCGTGCGCGTGGAGATCGACGGACCGGCGCGCGGACAGGTGACACCGCTCCTCGAGAATCTCCCCGGCTTCCCCGACAACATCTCGCGCGACGCCGAGGGGCGCTTCTGGGTGGCGCTCTTCGCCCCGCGGAAGGGGATCCTCGATCGGCTCGCGCGGTATCCCGCGCTGCGGAAGGTCATCGCCCGGATCCCGTCGGCCCTCCAGCCGAAGCCGGCGCGCTATGCGCACCTGATCGCGATCGACGAGACGGGGCGGGTGGTCGAGGATCGGCACGATCCCGCGGGCGGCTACGCGCCGATCACCGATGTGTTGGCCACCGAGCGGTGGGTGTATCTCGGGAGCCTCTCGGAGCCGACGCTCGCGCGGGTGCGGCGATGAGGGCGTGCAGGGGCATCGTAGTGGTCGCCGCGCGGGCTGGAGCGGCTGAGGTAAGTTGAAGGGACCATGGACGATCTCACTCTCCGTCTCCAACGCGCCGTCGGCGACGCCTTCCGCATCGAACGCGAACTCGGCGGCGGCGGGATGTCGCGCGTCTTCCTCGCGCAGGACCCCGCACTCGATCGGACCGTGGTCATCAAGGTGCTCGACCTCGAGGGGGCCGTGGGCGCGAGCGTCGAGCGCTTCCGCCGGGAGATCCGGGTCGTCGCGGGACTGCAACACCCGCACATCGTCCCGATCCTGACGGCGGGTGGCGATGCGACGCTGCTCTGGTACGCGATGCCCTTCATCAGCGGTGAGTCGCTCCGCGCCCGCTTGGTCCGTGAGGGGGCGCTCCCTCTCGCCGACGCGGTGCTCCTCGCGCGCGAGGTCTTGGACGCCCTCTCCGCCGCCCATGCGCAGGGGATCGTCCACCGCGACATCAAACCCGAGAACATCCTCCTGCAGGGCCGCCACGCGGTGGTCGCGGACTTCGGGGTCGCGAAGGCGCTCGCCGAGGCGGGGGTCGGGGGTGGGGGGCTGACGACGGTGGGGATGGCGCTCGGCACGCCCACCTACATGGCCCCCGAGCAGGCGATGGCGGAGCCCACCACCAATCACCGCGCCGACCTCTATGCGGTGGGGGCGGTCTTCTATGAGATGCTGGTGGGGGCGCCGCCCTACTCGGGCGGGGTGCAAGCGGTGATCGCGGCGCATCTCACCGCCCCCGTCCCACGGGTCGAGGAGCGTCGCGCGGATGTCCCGCCGATGGTCGCGCAGCTCATCGCGCGGCTCCTCGCCAAGCAACCGGCGGAGCGGCCGCAGACGGCGCTCGAGGCGCTCACGACCCTCGAGTCGGTGAGCACGCCCGGCGGAGGGAGCGTCGCGTTCTCCGGGGCGCATGCCGCCGCGACGGTGATGATGGCGGCGACGCCGGCGGCCACGCCGGCGGTCACGCCACCGGTCTCCGCGCCGCCCATACGTGGTGCGCGGGGACGGGGGATCCGTCTCGCGTTGGGGGGACTGGTCGCCCTCATGGTCGCCGCCGGTGCGTGGTGGACCATCGGGCGGGAGGCGCGCCCCGCCGCCACCGCGCGATTCGCCGAGGGCGCCGAGGTGATCGCGGTGATGCCCCTCGCGAGTACGGGCGATTCCGCCCTCGCGCGGCTGGGGCGCGATCTCGTCGTCACCGTGAGCACGAATCTCGATGGGGTGGGCACCCTCCGCCTCGTGGACGCGATGTCGGTATTGCAGCGGGCGGGTGAGCTGCCGCAACCGATCCCGCTCGAGGCCGCCCGCACGCTCGCCGCCGACCTCGGGGCCTCGAGCGTGCTGCATGGCTCCCTGATCCCTGAGGGGACGGTGGTGCGCGTGGATCTCGCCCTCTATCCGGTGCAGGGCGGGGAGCCCCTGGCGCGCACCACGGTGCGGCTCCCCGCGGGAGAGGTCAGCGCGCTCACCGACTCGATCAGCGTGGCGGTCCTGCGGCAGATCTGGCGCGACGGGAAGGCCCCGTCCCCCTACCTGAGCGACGTGGCCACCGCCTCCGGCGAGGCGCTCCGCGCCTTCCTCGAGGGGGAGGCGCGCCTCCAACGCTTCGATGTGCCGGGGGCGCTCGAGGCGTATCAGCGCGCGACGGCGGCCGACTCGCTCTTCGCGCAGGCGTGGTTCCGCATCTCCAACACCCTCACCATCGCCTTACAGCCGACCGACACCCTGGTCGAGCGCCGGCTCGATGCCCTCGAGGCGCGCCTCCCGGAACGCGACCGCGCGCTCCGCGTGCTCGCCCGCACCCGCGACCTCTCGGTGCTCGCGCGCGCCGATTCGACGGAGCGCCTCGCCGCGCGGTTTCCGGAGTCCTATCTCGCCCAATACCGTGCGGGCGATCCCTACGTCCATCTCCTCCCGCGCTTCGGTCGCCCCATCGCGGGGGCGGCGCCCTATCTCGAGCGCCTCGAGACGCTCGCGCCGAACCACGCGGACAACGCCCAGCACCGGCTGATGGTGGCCCACGCGCTTGGCGATACCGCCGGCGTGCGGCAGGCCGCACGCGACTTCGCCGCGCGCGCGCCGGGTACCTACGGGCTCGCGGGCCGGATGGTGCTCCAGACCCTTGCGATCATCGACTCGACCGGTCGTCCCCCCTCGGCGGCCGAGGTGGAGCGCATCTACGTCCCCTCTGCCGATCTCCTCCGCTACTTCCCCGGGGCGGAGGCCTGGTTCCTCATGGTGCCGGGCTATCTGGTGCCCGTCCCCGCCTTCGACTCGATGGTCGCCGGTCCGGTCGGCCGCTCCCTCGTCCACGGCGTCGATGCGATGCATCGCTACGCCCATGGTGCCCGAGAGGCTGGCCGCGGCGACTATGCCCGGGCCGTCGAGCGGCTCGCCCCGCTGGAGACGATGACGTCGGAATCCTCCGACCTGCGGCTCGGCGCCCTGCGCGCGGCGGTCTACGGCGCCTGGTTCGGGGCGATCCCCGTAGCCGATGCCGCCGGGGTCGTCCAGCGCCTCGCAGCGACCTGCCCGACGCTCGACGTCACGGGTCGGATAGAGTGTCGCTGGGCCGACGGCCTCGTGGCGATCCTTGCCGGCGACCGGTCGCGCCTGGACCGCGCCACCGCGCCCCTCGTCGCCGACACCAATCCCACGGCGGCGTATCTCGGGCGATCGGTCCGGGCGCTATGGGCGGCGCGGCGTGAGGGGCGGGCCGCGGCGGCGGCGGCGGTGGAGGACAGCGCGATGGCGCGTGGGATCTCCTTCTCGCCCGCCCTCCCGGTCACGCGCGCGCTCCTCACGCGCGCGGCGCGCGAGCAGGGGGATCTCACCAGGGCCGAGCGGTACGCGATGTGGACCGATGCGGTCGTGGTCTCCGCGCGGCCGATGAGCCCCGTCGTCATGGCCCAAGCGGCGACGCTGCTGGAGCGCGCCCGGGTGGCCAAGGCGGCAGGGGAGGTGTCGGCGGCCCGGCGCCATTACGACCGCTTCCTCGCCGCCACCTATCCTGATCTCCCGGTCTGGCAGGAAGGGCGCCGCGAAGCCCGGCAGGAGCTGGCGCAGCTGCGGTAGGGGTCGGGCGGGTCTCCCCTGCGCGCCGTTATCGGCGTGGGTCAGGTTCCCCCTGAGGGTTTCCAGAGGCCGCGCCACATCCTATCCTAGCAGGAATGTCAGTGCCTCGCGCCATGGACCGAGTATGGGGTCACGCCCTCACGCCCCTGGTGCCGCGCTCGCTCGCCGCCACCGATGCGGCGAGCTGGTCGAACCTCGCTATCGAGAGCGTGCGGGAATGGACGAGCGGGCTCCTCGCCCTGCTGTTCATCCCGATACTCGTCCTGCGGATCGGCGATGTGCCGAGCGCGATGGCCACCGATCCCATCGTCCTCAGCGAACTCTTCATCGGATTGCTCGCGGGGGGGGAGTGGTGGCTCCGGTGGCGTCGCGGGCGCGGTTCCTGGCGCTCGTCGGTCATCCCCCTTGCGACCCTCGGTCTGATCCTCCTGGGGCTCTGGATGCTCGGCCCCTTCAACTTCGATT
>CAIVJV010000069.1 GCA_903906325.1 uncultured Gemmatimonadota bacterium | reverse complement strand
CCCATTGGACGCCGAGGACGTGGACCTCGTGGCCGCTCGCCCGGAGGGTCGTGATGACGTCGGATTCCGTCTTCACGGCGAAGGCCTCGCGCTCCGAGCGCGACGCCGTCGTATCGGGTGGGACGAGGTCGGGGTGCGTGAGGAGGAGGACGCGGCGGGAGGGCATCGATTCAGGCGATTCGGAGGAGGCGGATGGATAGTACCCCGCCCATCACGAGCGCCACCATCGCGAGTCCCGCCGCGATCGACACCCGCGGTCCTGCGCGGCGCAGTTCCCGGAGGTCGACGCCGAGCCCGAGGCCAGCCATCGCGACGAGGGTGAGGAGGCCCGAGGCCGACGCGAGGCGCCCCGCGATCAGCTCGGGGATCATCCCCGCCGTGCGGAGTGCGGCGAGCCCGAGAAAGCCAAGGAGGAACCAGGGGAGGGGGCGAGTCGGGGGTGAGGGGCGCGCCGCCGCCTCGATGCCGTCTGACGCCGGCCTTCTGGCTCGCCGAGTTCGGATGGCGGAGACGGCGACGATCACCGGGCCCAGCATCATCACGCGCACCAGCTTCACGAGCGTCCCGACCTGCGCGGCGAGCGCACTCACCGGCATGGCCGTAGCGAGGACCTGCGGGATCGCGTAGACCGACATTCCCGCGAGCACGCCGAATTGGTAGTCACTCAATCCCAACGGCACGATCAGGAGCGGGAGTCCGAGTACCACACCAACGCCGAGGACCGCGGTAAAGGCGATGGCGCTCGAGACCTCCGCGGTGGTGGCACCAATCACCGGGGCGAGGGCGGCGATGGCGGAATTGCCACAGATGGCGTTGCCGGTCGCCACGAGGGCGGCGAGGCGTGGCGGGAGCTGGAGGAGACGACCGATGACATATCCGACGGCGAGTCCGATACCGACCAATCCGCCGATCGCGATCAGCAGCACGGGGCCCGCGCGGACCAGGAGTGGGAGATCGACGGCGGCGCCCAAGAGCACGATTGCGCCTTCCAGCAGTGGAGTGGCGGCAAAGGCGACCCCGGGCTCGAGTGCCGCCGGCAGCGGCCAGGTGGTGCGGACCGCGGCCCCGAGGAGGATCGCGAGGACCAACCGATCGAGGATGGTGACCCCGAGGGCTCGCGTCTGAAGGAGCGCCAGGGCCGCCGCGGCGCCGGCCACCGCGGCGACGAGGACGAGCCCCGACGCGAGGCGCCGGATCGGCCCGTCCCTACCCGCGGACCGCCGCGACGATCGCGGCGGTGGTGAGCCCATACTCCGTGTAGAGCCGCTGGAACGGCGCACTCGCCCCGAACCCGTCGATCCCGAGGATCACGCCATCGGGGCCGACCCACCGGTACCAGCTCATCGGATGCGCGGCCTCGATGGCCACGCGCTTGGGACCGCGCGGGAGGACGCTCGCGCGATACGACTCCGGTTGCGCGGCGAAGAGCTCCATCGAGACCATGGAGACGACGCGCGTCCCGATCCCCTGCTGCGCGAGCTCGTGATGGGCGGTGAGCGCGAGGTGCACCTCGGAGCCGCTCGCGAGGAGGATCGCCGAGGGCTTGGTCCCCGCCGGTGCATCGACGAGCACGTAGGCGCCCTTCGCGGCCTCGCTCACCGGGGCGGCGGTGGCCCGATCGATCAGCGGCAAGGTCTGGCGTGTGAGGACGATCGCGCTCGGTCCCGTCGTGTACTTGAGTGCGGCGCGCCAGGCCTCGGCGGTCTCGTTGGCATCGGCGGGGCGCAGCACCTGGAGGCCCGGGATGCAGCGGAGCGAGGCGAGGTGTTCCACCGGCTGATGCGTGGGGCCGTCCTCGCCGAGCCCGATGGAGTCGTGCGTGAAGACATAGATGCACTGCTGCTTCATGAGCGCGGCGAGGCGGATCGCCGGCCGCATGTAATCGGCGAAGACGAGGAAGGTGCCGCCGTACGGGATCACCCCGCCGTGCAGCGCCATCCCGTTCATGATGCCGCCCATGCCGTGCTCGCGGATGCCGAAGTGGAAGTTCCGGCCCGTGCGATCGCTCGCGGTGAAGGCCGCCGCGCCCTTCACATTGGTGAGGTTGCTCCCCGTGAGGTCGGCCGAGCCTCCGATGAGTTCGGGGATCGTCGGGGCGATGGCGTTGATCACCGCCCCGGAGGCGGCGCGGCTCGCGAGCTTCCCATTCGTGGCATCGAAGGTGGGGAGCGCCTTCTCCCATGCGGCGGGGAGATCGCCATGCCAACGCCGCCCCAACTCCTTCGCCAGCTCGGGATGCGTCTTGGTGTAGGCCATGAAGCGCGTCATCCACTCGGCCTGCATCGCGACGCCCCGCGCCTTGGCCTCGCGCCAATGCGCGAGTGATTCGGCGGGGACGAAGAACGGCTCGGGGCTCGGCCACCCGTAGGCCTTCTTGGTGAGCGCGATCTCGTCCTTGCCGAGGGGCTCGCCGTGCGCCTTGGCGGTATCGGCGCGGTTGGGTGAGCCGAATCCGATGATCGTGCGCGTGATGATCAGCGTCGGGCGCTGCGTCTCGGCTTTCGCCTCCGCGATCACGCGATCGATCGCGTCCTGATCGTTGACATCGGCGAGGCGGAGGACCTGCCAGCCGTAGCTCGCGAAGCGCTGCGCCACGTCGTCGCTGCAGCTGAGGTCGACGCGGCCGTCGATGGTGATGTTGTTGTCATCGAAGAAGCCGATGAGCTTGCCGAGCTTCTGGTGCCCCGCGAAGGAGGCAGCCTCATGCGAGATCCCCTCCATGAGGCAGCCATCGCCGGCGATGAACCAGGTGTAGTGGTCGATCGCGGCGTGGCCCTCACGATTGAAGGTCGCGGCGAGATGCGCCTCGGCGACGGCCATCCCCACGGCGTTCGCGACGCCTTGGCCGAGTGGGCCGGTGGTCGTCTCGATGCCTGGGGTGTGGCCGACCTCGGGGTGGCCCGGCGTCTTGCTCCCCCACTGACGGAAGGCCTTGAGCTCATCGAGGGAGAGGTCGTAGCCGCTCAGATGCAGCGTGGCGTAGAGCAACATCGACGCGTGGCCGGCGGAGAGCACCACTCGATCGCGATCGGGCCAGTGAGGATCGGCGGGGTTGTGCCGCACATGCCGCGTGTAGAGCGCGTAGGCGAGTGGGGCGAGGGCCATCGGGGTCCCAGGGTGGCCGGATTCGGCCTGTTGTACCGCATCCATGGCGAGGGTGCGGACCGTGTCGATGGCGAGCTTCTGCAGGGCGGCGTGAGACATGCGCCGCGAAAGTTACGCGGTTCGGAACCGCCGTGCGATGCGGTCGGCGACCAGCGTGGCGAGCGCCATGATCGTCTCCTGTGGGTTCACGCCAGGGGCCGTGGGGAGAAGGGAGCCGTCGGCCACGAAGACCCCGGGGGCGCCCCAGACCTCGCCATGGGGGTCGCACCCGCTGGTGGTTCTGTCAGCCCCCAGTCGGGCGGTGCCATTCACATGGGCGGAGAAGAGGGCGATCTGGTTGGCCCCCAT
>CAIVJV010000068.1 GCA_903906325.1 uncultured Gemmatimonadota bacterium | reverse complement strand
GCTCCGCTCGCGCGCCATCTGTGACGCCCAACGTGTCCTCTCCGCTTTGAGAAGACGGGGGGCTCCCTTTGTCCTCATCGGTTCACGGTGAATCGCTACGCGTCTCCTCACCCTGCTCGCCGGGTTTGCGATCCTCGACCCCGCCGAGGCCGCTCACGGCACGTCGAGGTTCGGGACGATCCATCGGTTGATCGCATCCAAGACGGCGAGGACGGCGGCCGTCTCCACGCCGTCCCGCACCTCACAGGTTCCAGTCAGTAACAGCTGCTCCCGCCCATTCCGGACGGCGATGCCAGCCAGTACGAATGCGCGGTCGAAGGCCTCGATCTCGCGGACGCCCTGCAGGGAGAAGCTGCCTGGGACGGAGGTCATCGCACCCAGGGCGGCGAGCGCCGCTCGGGCCGCGACATCGATCCGAGCCCGCTCGGTCTGTACCCCCTCTTCCGCCTCGCCGGCAAACTGCTGATCGCCGCGGGTGAGGGTCACGCGGCAGGTGATCCCGCGCGTACGCGACCCGCGCACCTCGACATCCTCGAAGTAGATCGTACGCCCTGAACTCACCGCCGGCGTCGCGACGGTGGGCGCCGATCCCACCACGGCATCCATCGGCGCCGCGTCCGTACGGCGCACGGTGGTCGCGACGGAGATCTTGCGGTGGTCGACCTGCAACCCGAGCTGCGCCATCAGCGCACTCTCGATGTTCCGCACCGTCTGCTTGGCAGGCGTCCCGGCGGTCACCAACACATGGATCGCGTCGATCCCACCCGTGACCGAAGGGACCACTCTGACGGAGATGACGTCCTGCAAGGTCGCGATCAGCTCCTCTGCCCCCCGGATGGGGAGGACGGAGCCGGCGATGGGCGATCTTCCGTCGATGGGGTTGGGCTGGGTCATGCGGCGGGATAGGATGTCCGAACTGTCAGGAATATACTGACTGTACTGACAGTCGATTGACGGACATCCCCGCCAGAGGTCACGTCACCCGACCCGTCACTCCCCGAATCGGTCCGGTACCTGGTACTCCTTGAGCTTCCGGTACATGGTCCGCTCCCCGATCTGGAGGATCTCAGCGGCCTTCCGGCGATTCCCCCGGGTCTCCCGCAGGGCCGCCAGGATGGCGGCCTTCTCGATCTCGGCCATGGTCATCCCCGGCGAAAGGGTCACCCCGCTGGCCGGCGCCACGCCCCCGGGGGGCTCGACCCCACCCCCGGACCACTCGACCCCGCTGGTCAAGGGCAGGGCCCCGCCGATCCCAGGGGCGATGGGGCGACCCCCAGGGATCGATGCGAGTCCACCCGCCGCCAGCTGCTCCATCATCGCCCGGTCCTGATCGACCCGGCGCCGCAACTCCTCGAGCTGAAGCTTCACCTCGACGAGACTCCGCACGATGAACTCGAGCTCGCGACCCTCCGCCCGACCCTCCTCCCGGAGGATCGACCCGATGGGGACCGGCAAGAGACGCTCGCCCCCACCCTCACGGATCGCCGCCGGGATGTCGGCGATCCCGATCTCACGCCCGGTCGCGAGCACGACCATGCTCTCGATCAGGTTCCGCAACTCACGGATGTTCCCCGGCCACCCATAGTGCACGAGCGCCTGCATCGCCTCGGCGGAGATCCCGTGGAAGACGCGGTCGTGCTGCTGCGCGAACTCCTGGACAAAGCGGCGCACGAGCAGGGGAATGTCCTCTCGCCGCTCTCTGAGCGGCGGGAGGTAGATGCGCAGGACGTTCAGTCGATAGAAGAGATCGGAGCGGAACTCCCCTCGTTCGACGCTCTCCCGGAGCGGACGATTGGTCGCCGCGATCACCCGCACGTCGACCGGGATCGCCTGGGTGCCACCGACCCGCGTGACCTGACGCTCCTCAAGCACCCGCAACAGCTTGACCTGTGTGCTCGAGGGGATCTCCCCGATCTCGTCGAGGAACAACGTCCCCCCACTGGCCAGCTCGAACCGCCCGATCCGACGCTCCGCCGCCCCGGTGAACGCCCCCTTCTCATGCCCGAAGAGCTCGCTCTCCAACAACGTCTCGGGGAGCGCGCCGACATTCACGGCGATGAAGGGCTTGTTCCGGCGCGGGGAAAGCCGCGCGAGCGCCCGCGCGACGAGCTCCTTCCCCGTCCCGCTCTCTCCCTCGATCAGGACGGTGCTCGAGACCGGTGCCATCTGCGCGACCTGCACGAGCACCTGCCGCACCGCCTCACTCTCCCCGAACAGCCCCGTCTCCCGCGTCACCCGCTGCCGCTCTAACAAATCGGCGACACTCACACGCAGCGCCTCCGGCGTCACCGGCTTCACGAGCACATCGCTGAAGCCGAGCGACTTGAGCCGCTGCTCGAGCCCCTCGTCCCCGACATCGGAGAGCCCGATCACCGCCGCCCCGCCCCAGAGCTGATCGCGCACGAGGCTCATCGTCTGGGCATCGAGGAGGTTCCCCGTGAAGACGATGACATCGGGCTTCGCGCGACGGATCTCGCTGGGGAGGTCGTCCAACGGCGAGACCATCGTGGTCTCGATGCCGTCGGCCTCGAGCAAGGCGTTGAGCCGAACCGCGGGTTCGACGTCGGTGAGCGTGATGAGGACGCCCATGGCGCTACCGCTTCACCGTCCCCTGGGTCCAGAAGGGGAAGGAGGTGATGGTGCCGACGACGCGCTTGCCGCGGATCTCGACCTCGAGCGTGTTCCCCGGCTTCGCATGGTCGGTCGGGACATAGGCGGTGCCCAGCCCCACGCCGACGCTCGGACTCATGATGCCGGACATCACGACCCCGCTCGGCGCACCGTTCACGAAGACCGGGTAACCGTGACGGGGGATCGCCTTCTCCGCGAAGGTGAAGCCCACGAGCTTGCGTGGGACACCGGCGGCCTTCTGCGCCTCGAGCGCCGCGCGCCCGACGAAGTCCCCCTTCTTCATCTTGACGAGCCAGCCGAGTCCGGCCTCGAGCGGGGTGATGGTGTCATCGATGTCGTTCCCGTAGAGCGCCATCCCCATCTCGAGGCGCAGGGAATCGCGGCACCCGAGACCAGCGGGCGTGATCGCCCCCGTCTCCATGAGGGCCTTCCAGAGCGCGGCGGAGTGCGTGACATCGTGGTAGAGCTCGAAGCCATCCTCGCCGGTATATCCGGTGCGCGAGAGGGTCATCGGGATCCCCGCGACGGTGGTCTCGACGAACCAGTAGTACTTGATCGCCGTGAGATCAGCGGGGGTCAGCTGCGTGAGGATCGACTCGGCCTTCGGGCCCTGCACGGCGAGGAGCCCGATCTCATCCGAGACGTCGGTGAGGGTGCAGTCGAAGCGCGAGACATACTGCCGGATATGCGCGAGGTCTTTGTCCTTGTTCGAGCCATTGACGACCATCATCAGGTGGTCGGCGTAGCGATAGACGAGGCAGTCGTCGACGAAGGTCCCCTGCTCGGTGAGGATCGCGGAGTAGTGGACCTGGCCGATGCCAAGTGCGGCGACGTCGTTGGACGTGACGTAGGTGACGAAGTCGATCGCCTGGGGACCGCGGATGAGGAACTCCCCCATGTGACTGACATCGAAGACCCCGCAGGCGGTGCGAACGGCCTGATGTTCGGCGGTGATGCCGGTGGGGTACTGGATCGGCATCTCGAAGCCGGCGAAGGGGACGATCTTGGCGCCGGCCGCGACGTGGAGGTCGTAGAAGGGGGTGCGCTTGAGCGGGGCGGAGCTAGCGGACATCGCGGGAGAGGTCAGGGTGCGGTCCGAGAGAGACCGTCCCTCAAATATGCCGAAACGGCAGACCCCAGCCCAGAGGTAGAACCCCGACACCAACCGGCGGCCTCGGCCCGAATAACGAGCCGAGGCGCCGAGTCAGCGACCGCGACGTTTCTTCGTCGGTCCCGAGGCGGGGATGCCGACCGGGCGACCGTCATTCCCGAGGGTATAGATCGGCCCCTTCTCGATGTCGTCCTGCAGGTGGATCCCCTGATCCATCGACTGGAGCCCGGCCATCAGGTTGGTCTGGACGAAGAAGAAGTCCGCCTTCGTATCGTCCACCACATACCCGATGTCCTTGAGCGAGGCGACCGTCAGGGCACTCAAAGGGTTCTCGCCGGAGTTGAGGTACCCGGTCATCAGCTCGTTGCGGAGCACGGCCTCCCGCCAATGGGAGTTGATGGTCCCTGATCCGCAGCTGGTCGGAACGCCCGTGACGCAATTCTCGACCGGGACCTTCTGGCCCCCGGTGTAGGTGTTCCCACCGACGGCATTGAACGCGACGACGGCGTTGGTACCGGAGAAGAAGGTGTCCTGCTTGTTCGAGGCGCTGGATGCATTCTGGAGGAGCGCTTTGCTGTTCCAGAGCGTCCCGATCCCGAGCACATGCCCCATCTCATGGAGGATCACATTGGCGAAGCTCCCGGCGTTCTCGAGGTTCGCGAGGTCCGCCGTATCGAACCGCATGGTCCCCAACGCCGTGAGCCCACCGTTCGTCGCCGTCCGGGCGGCGCAGGGGCCGGCCGATCCCAAGACCGCGCCCGGTCCATCGATCAATTCGAGGCGCACGATGATCAGCACGTCATCCACCGGATCCGTCAGGGCATCTGGGGAGTTGCAGGTTCCCGCCGCAAGATTGAGCCCCTGCGTGGGCAGGTCGCCCGTGATGATCGTCTCCCACCGTGCGGCCGCGGTCGCGAAGGTGTTCAACTGCGACACCGTCGGCATCGTCACGAACCGCAAGGCGATATCGAAGCCGGCCGTGCTCGCCTTCCCCGTCGCGGAGAAGATCGCGGGGTTCCCAGCACCGAGCGGCATCCCAGCGACGGTCGCTGAGAGGACGTTCGGCCCCGCAGCGAGGGTCCAGCTCCCTAGCGTCGCGACGCCACTCGCATTGGTCGTCGCGCTCCCCCCCGTGATCGCCCCCACCCCTTCGACGGTAGCGAACGCCACCGATCGATTCGCCACTCCGTTGCCGCACTCATCCACCACCTCGACCTGAGGAGCGACTGGCACAGCGGTCCCGGGCGCCGTCACCTGTCCATTGCCCACCTTGACGCGCGCCGTCTTGGGGATGCCAACTGCGCAGCCGCGCACCTTGATGGCATAGCTGCCACGCTCCCCGACACCCCACGTGGTGGCGCGGATGATATAGGTCCCGGGATTCAGGGTGGTCGTGATCCGGGAATCCCGTTGCACGCCATCCACGATGTCATCGTTCGCGTTGATCGAGTCGAGCGCTGCCCCATTGAGCCGATAGAGGATGAGGAACGGATCCTCGATTCCCGTGACCTTGGTCATCTCGAGAATGATGCTGGTCTGTGCGGCCAACGTGAGCAGATAGAAGTCGAACTTGTCGTTCCGGACATCGGTGCCGACGGGCGCAGTCCAGGAACAATCGGTGTCCGAAAGACTCCCGATCAGACTATCGCCCAATGCGATGGCGAGGGCACCATCCGCGGTACACGGATCCAAGATGCTCTCCACGGTGAACGTCACCGGAGCCAATCCGGCGGTGCTCGCCTGCAACGTATTGGTCCCGATGGCAGACCCGACGGTCCACGATCCGACCGTGGCGATCCCGCTCGCATCGGTCGCCACGCTGGAGCCGGTCACCGAGCCCCCACCGGCGGTCACGGTGAAGGTCACCGCCTTCCCGGCGATGCCGTTCCCGTGTTGGTCCACCACACGGACGGCGGGCCGGATGGGCACCGCGGTGCCGAACTTCACCCGCTGTCCGTTGGCGAGCACGTTCGGGGCGGTGATCAGCGCCGTGGGCTCGTCCGGGAGACCGGTCGCGGTGAAGAGCGCCGCGCCCCCGTTGCCCGTGACGGTCGCCGAGACACTCTGCTGGCTCCCCGCCGTCTTCCCCAGCGTCCACTGGACGCTCGCCAACCCTCCCGCGGCGGTCGTGGCCGACGCCGCGGAGAGCGTGCCGCCTCCGGTCACGACGGTGAACGCCACGGTGGCCCCCGAGATCGCGTTCCCCAAGCGATCCTCGATCTTGACCTGCAAGGCCTGCGGGAGCGCCGTCAGGACCTTGGCGGTCTGCGCGTTCCCCGCGACCGCGATCGGGGAGACCGGCGCCTGCTGCACCGTGACGGTCACGGTCTGGGTGATGGTCTCCACCGTGGCGGTGATCTGCGCGGTCCCATTGCCCACAGCGGAGATCACCCCCGTGGGCGAGACGGTGGCCACGGTCGCCGCGTTGCTGCTCCACGTGGGAGCGACCCCGACCATCACCTTCCCCTTCTGATCGTTGATGGTCGCCGTAACGGTGCTCGTCGCCCCGATCGCATCCAGCGTGAGCCCCGAGGCGGAGAGGGTCATCGTCGTGGCCTTGAGGGGCTCGGTGGGGCTCGAGCAGGCGTGGATGCCGAGTCCCACGAGGAGGGCGACGCTGAGAAGGCGGGCGGTGCGCAGGGTCGTCTGAGTCATCCTATAGATGTACGGACCCGACTCGCGCCCGGCAACGTGCCCCGTAGATTCCCTGCTCCCCCCTCCGACTGGACACCGATGCGACTCCGCTCCCTCGCCTGCTGCGCCCTCCTCCCGCTGGCCCTCCTCGGCGCCTGTGCCCGACCCGGCCCATCAGCCGCGGACCTCGCCCGGTGGGAGGCCCGCGCCGCGGCGACGACGATCACCCGTGACGAGTGGGGGATCCCGCACATCGTCGGGGCGACCGATGCGGACGCCGTCTTCGGGATGATCTACGCGCAGGCCGAGGACGACTTCACCCGCATCGAGATGAACTACCTCACCGCCCTCGGGAGACGCGCCGAGGCGGAGGGAGAGCCGGCACTCTGGCAAGACCTCCGGATGCGGCTCTTCATCGATCCGGACTCGCTCCAGGCGCTCTACGGCCGGAGTCCCGAGTGGCTCCGCGCGCTGATGGATGCGTGGGCCGACGGCCTCAACTACTACCTCCACATCCATCCCGAGACCCGACCGAAGGTCCTCACCCGATTCGAACCCTGGATGGCGCTCGCCTTCACCGAAGGGAGCATCGGGGGCGATATCGAGAGCATCTCACTGGCGGGGCTGGAGCGCTTCTACGCCGACAGCGCGCAGGGGGTGACGGTCGCGAGCTGGCAACCGTACGAGCTCAAGGAGCCGAGCGGGTCGAACGGCTTCGCGATCGCGCCGTCGAATAGCGCGAGCGGGCACGCGCTCCTGCTGATCAATCCGCACACCTCATTCTTCTTCCGCGAGGAGCTGCAGATGACGAGCGCGGAGGGGCTCAACGCCTATGGGGCGGTGACCTGGGGGCAGTTCTTCGTCTATCAGGGGTTCAATGATCGCGCCGGGTGGATGCACACCTCGAGCGGCGCCGATGCGATTGACGAGTATGCGGAGCGAGTCACGCGCACGGCGACAGGGTGGACATATCGCTACGCGAACGAGGACCGCCCTGTGCTGATCGATTCCGTGACGATCCAGGTGCGGACCGACGGGGGCCTCCAGCCCCGCACCTTCCCGACCTACCGGACGCATCACGGGCCGATCGTGCGCGCCGAGGGGGACCGC
>CAIVJV010000067.1 GCA_903906325.1 uncultured Gemmatimonadota bacterium | reverse complement strand
GCGCGGTCGATCGGGGGGACCCCGAAGACCGTCGCGGGGATCACCCGCGAGCAGATCGTGGCGTTCCATGCGACGCATTACGGGCCAGCGACCACCACCGTCGTGTTGGTGGGGGACCTCACCCCCGAGGTCGCGGTGCGGATGGCCGCTGCCGTGTTCGGCGATTGGCGGCACGCGGCGGTGCGCGGGCCCGCGGCGGTCGACACCACGACGGCGCGTGGCCGGCAGGTCGTGTTGGTGGAGAAGCCCGACGCGCCGCAGTCGGAGTTGCGTGTGGGGCATCTGGGTGTGCCGCGCCTCCATCCGGATCATCTCCCGATCGTCGTGATGAATGGGATCCTCGGCGGGTTCTTCTCGTCGCGGATCAATCTGAACCTCCGGGAGAAGCACGCGTTCACCTATGGCGCGTCGTCCTCGTTCGCGTGGCGCCGTGCGGCGGGACCGTTCATGGTCGGGACCGCGGTGAAGACCGAGGTGACCGGGCGGGCGCTCGAGGAGATCCTGAAGGAGATCGATGCGATGCGGGCCGCACCGCCATCGGCGAGCGAGTTGGCGCTCGCGGCCGACTATCTCGCCGGGGTCTTCCCGTTGCGGTTCGAGAGCACCGCCGCGGTGGCCGGGACGCTCGCGGCGGCGGAGAGCCTCGGCGTGCCTGAGGACTTCTACTCGACGTATCGTGAGCGGGTGCGCGCGCTGACCGCGGATCAGGTGCATGCGGCGGCGCAGACGCATCTCCACCCCGATCGGCTGCTCGTGCTCGCGGTGGGGGACAGCGCGCAGGTCGCGCCGATGCTCGAGGGGATGGGACTCGGTCCGGTGACGCGCGTGGCGGCGGAGTTCGATCCGACGGAGGGGGGATGACGGAATCGGTGGGGAAGGTCGGTGGCGCGCGCGTCTGGCAGCATCGCTTCTTGGACGCGCATGTCGATCAGGTCCGGTTCCCCGACGGGAGCGTGGGGGACCAGGTCCTCATCTATCATCCCGGGGCGGCGGCGGTGGTGCCGTTCCTGAGCGATCCCGATGGTGAGGATCCTCAGCTGCTCCTGATCCATCAGTATCGGTATGCGGTGCAGGGGCTGTTGTGGGAGATCCCCGCGGGACGATTGGAGCCGGGCGAGCCGACGCTGGCGTGCGCGCACCGCGAGTTGCTCGAGGAGACGGGATGCACCGCGGTGTCGATGACCTCGCTCACCTCCATCTGGACCGCGCCGGGGTTCACGAACGAACGGATCGAGATCTTCCTGGCGACCGGGCTCACGCGCGGGGAATCGAAACGCGAGGCCGATGAGTTCATCGAGGTGGTGACCCTCCCGATGTCGCGCGTGTTGCGGATGATCGCGTCGGGGGGGATCACCGATGCCAAGACCGTGGTCGGGGTCTTGTTCGCCGCAGGTTTCCACGGGAGGCGCTAGCATGTTGCCCTACGGGTTCTACAAGGTGCTCCACATCCTCGGGATCGCGCTCACCCTCGTCGCGCTGGGCGGGATGACGGTCCATGCGCTCAACGGCGGGCTCAAGGGGGAGAACGTCGCGCGGCGCCTGCTGATCGGGATGCATGGCACCGGGGTGCTCTTCATCCTCGTGGGCGGGTTCGGGCTCCTGGCGCGGATCGGCTTCGCGCATGGGAGCGGGTTCCCGTTCTGGCTCTGGGTGAAGTTGGGGCTCTGGGGGGTGTTCGCGGTGGTGGCGGCGGTCCCTTATCGCGCCCCGGCGCGGGGGAAGTCGATCCTCCTCCTCTTACCGGTCCTCGCGATGGCCGCGGCCGCCATGGCGGTGTACAAGCCGTCCTAATAAAAGGACAATCCGTCCGATAAGTTGGACGTGAAAGCCGGTGGCAGGAAAGTCAAAGTCCTTGTATGTCAACGGCTTATGTGAATCATATGATCTGGCACGGACCCTGCCTTCTATCATGGCAGAGGACCCCGACCACCCTCCATGTGAGGCGACCAGATCATGGGCACCGCAGCGCTCCGCTATGCCAAGGGCCAGACCCGATTCATCTCGACGAAAGAGCTCGAAGGGCTTGATGATGTCTCTTTGGTGTCTCAATACATCGCTGGTGAGAGCCGCGCCTTCGATGTGTTGTTCCACCGGTACCGGACCCGACTCCTGAATTTCATCAACCGGACCATCGGCGACCGGGAGCGGTCCGAGGATCTGGTGCAGGAGGCCTTCATCCGGGTGCATCGTCATATCGCGCGATTCGACCGGGCCAAGAAGTTCTCGACCTGGGTCTATACCATCGCCGGGAACCTCGCCAAGAACGAGCTCCGCAACCGGGGTCGGAACCCGATCGTGCTCTTCCAGGCGATGGGGACCGACCATGACGATGAGGAGCGGCCGCTCGAGTTCGAGGATCCCGAGTCGCGGCCGGACGATCTCTTCGAGCAGCGGCAGCTCCGTGAGATGATCGACGGCGCCGTGGCGCAGCTCCCCGCGCACCACCAGAAGGTCTTCGTGATGCGGGAGCTCGAGGGGCGCTCGTACGAGGAGATCGCCGCGTTGACCGACTGCAACCTCGGGACGGTGAAGTCGCGACTGAACCGGGCGCGGAGTGCCTTCGCCGAGGTGATCGAGCCCGCGGTGCGGTGAGGCCACAGGGGGCGGCTATATTGCCCCCTGATGCCAGCGGTCACGATATCCGCCTTCAAGGCGGCGGTCGCCAAGGGCCCTCTCGCCCCGGTCTACCTCTTTCATGGGTCGGACGACTTCCTGAAGGAGGATTGGGTGCGGCGTCTCACCGAGGCGGCGACCGATCCAGGGACGCGCGACTTCAATCTCGAACTGTTGCGTGGCGCCGAGTGTGATGCCGCGCAGCTCGGCCGCGCCCTCGACGCCCTGCCGATGCTCGCCGAGCGTCGGCTCGTGATCCTGCGTGACCCCGCCGCGCTCAAGAAGCCGGCGCGCGAACGCCTCGCCGCCGCCCTCGCGAAACCGGCGGCGGATACGGTGCTCCTCCTCGTCGTGCCCTCGACGGCGAAGCTCGAGAAGGAGTGGATGGAGCGGGCCGCGACCGTGGAGTTCGCGGCGCTCGAGGGGAAGGACCTCCTCAAGTGGATCACGGTGACGGCGCAGCAGCAGGTGGGGACGTCGATCACCCCGGGGGCGGCGACGCTCCTCGCGAGCTATGGCGGGAACGATCTCGCCCTCCTCTCCGGCGAGCTGCGGAAGCTCGCGGCCTTCACCAACGGGGAGCCGATCGACGAATCGGCGATCGAGGCGGTGACGGGGGTGCGCCCCGGTCGCACGCTCTCCGAGTTGCTGGACCTCGTGGCGGCGCGCCGCACCACCGAGGCGATCGCGCTCGTGGACGAGGTGCTCGCGCAGCCGAAGATGGGGGGCGTGCCGCTCGTGATGGCGCTCACCACACAGACGCTCGGGATCGGGTGGGCGGCCGCGGCGCGCGCACGCGGCCTGGCGGCCTCGCGGCTCGAGGGGGAACTCTTCGCGTTGCTCAAACAATCCGGCGGCGCCTACACCGGCTGTGCGTGGGGCGAGGCGGTCGCGCGCTGGGCGCGCAGCATCGCCGGATGGCCCGCACGTGATATCGATCGGGCGCTCGCCGCGTTGCTCGAGGCCGACCGATCGCTCAAGGACACGAAGGTCTCGAGTGAAGAACAGATCGTGACCTCCCTGCTCCTCGCGATGGCGCCGACCGCGGCGGCGAAGCGGGCGGCATGACGCTGCGCGCGCTGCTCCTCCTCGCGGCGATCGCCCCGCTCACGCTCGCGGCGCAGGGTGCGCCCCCGGCGGCTCCCGCCGACACGACCCTGGCGCTCACCGCCTTCCGGCGTGCCCAGCGCCTCGTCAACGACGGCAACGGGAGTGCGGGGCGCGCGCTCGTCGATTCCCTCGTCGAGGCGGCCGACGCCGGGTCGTCGGCCGAGGCGCAGGCGCTCGTCTGGCGTGCCTCGCTCGCGCCCACGTGGGCCGCGGCGCAGCGCGATTATCTCCGCGTGATGCTCGAGCATGAGCGTTCGCCGCTCGCGGCGGAGGCGATGTTCCGGCTCGCGCAGGGGGAGTTGGCGGGCGGGGATCGGCCCGCGGCGCAGCGGTACTTCGAGCGCCTCACGCGCGAGGCGCCGGAGGCGCCGATCCGGGGCGAGGCGAGTCTCTGGCATGGGCGGATGCTGATCGAGCGTGGATCGCGGACCACCGGGTGTCCGGTGTTGCGCGACGGGCGTCGCCGGGTGCGCGATGCGCAGGTCGAGCTCGTCAACCAGTACGACTATCTCCTCCAAGGATGTCCACCTGAGGTGGCCTCTGCGGCGCCGGCCGCGCCCGCGCCATCGGCACCGACCCCGAGCGCGACGCCATCCGCGCCTCCATCGGCCCCCACCGCGTGGGCGATCCAACTCGCGGCGTATCAGACGCGCGGCGAGGCCGAGGCGATGGTGCGGCGTCTCCGCGCGCGCGGCTACCCCGACCTCCGCATCGATGGGGACTCGGCGCCCTACCGCGTGCGACTCGGTCGATACGCGACACGGGACGAGGCGCAGCGCGCCCTCGCGGCGTATCGGCGCAAGGAGAAGAAGGACGGCTTCATCACCCCGGTCCCTGCGCGATGAGTGGTGGGGGGAGTGGGACGCCGTTGATGGCGCAGTACCGGGAGATCAAGGCGCGGCACACCAACGCGATCCTCTTCTTCCGGATGGGGGACTTCTACGAGATGTTCTACGAGGACGCCGAGGTCGCGGCGCGGGCGCTCGACCTCACCCTCACCTCGCGGAACAATGGGGCCGCGGCGGAGGTCCCGCTCGCCGGGATCCCGGTGAAGGCCGCGGCTGACTACATCCGGCGTCTCGTCCAGCAGGGGTATCGGGTCGCGATCTGCGAGCAGATCGAGGATCCCAAGGTCGCCAAAGGGATCGTCAAGCGTGCGGTGGTGGAGACCATCACGCCCGGGGCCGCGTTCAGCGACGACCTGTTGGATGCGTCGCGGAACACCTTCCTCGCCGCGATCGCGGTGGATGACACCACCTCGACGGCGGGGGTCGCGGCCGCCGACCTCTCCACGGGGGAGTTCCGTCTCGTGCGGTGCACGCGTGCGGACCTCGAGGCGGTGCTCGCTCGATTGGCGCCGCGCGAACTCCTCGTGGCGACCGGTGTCTCGCTCGAGGGGGTCGCGCCCGCCGACGATCGCTTGACGACGTCACGCGAGGGATGGGAGTTCGATCCCGCGCTGGCGCGCGATGCCCTCGCCCAGCACTTCGGCGTGGCCTCGGTGGAGGGGTTCGGGTTGGACGCGTCGCGCGACGCCCAGGCGATCGGGGCGGCGGGGGC
>CAIVJV010000066.1 GCA_903906325.1 uncultured Gemmatimonadota bacterium | reverse complement strand
GATCGCGTACATGATGGGGGGGCAGGTCGCCTCGCTCGTCTCGCCGGGCCATGACGGCAAGCTCTTCGTCTCCGCGCTCCTCCCGGTGACGCTGATCGTGCTGACCTATGGAATCAGAGATGCGCGCCAATGGGCCTGGGGCGCGCTCGCCCTCGTCGTCGGGCTCGGCGTGCTCTCACCGCACCCGCAGCTCCTGCAGTATCTCCTCCTCGCCTCGGGGGCGTGGGCGTTGTTGCTCGCCTTCGTCGGCGACGGCACCACGCCCGCCCCCGCGCGAGGCGTCGCCGTGCAGCGGCTCGCGATCGCCCTCGGCGCGGTCGTCCTCGGCGGCGCGATCGGTGCGATCCAATATCTCCCCGTGCGAGAGTATGTCGAGTGGTCGCCGCGCACCGGGGGCCGCGACTACGAGTATGCGACGAGCTTCTCGATGCCGATCGAGGAACTCATCAACACCTATCTCCCGCAGTTCAGCGGGATCTTGGACACGTACTGGGGCCGAAACGGGATCCATCTCCACTCCGAGTACATCGGGGCGGGGGTCCTCTTCCTCATGGTCCTCGGCTTCGCGGCACGTCGGGCGGCCGACCGGCGCGCCCTCACCTGGTTCTGGGTCGGCACCGGGCTCGTCTCCCTCTTCTGGGCGCTCGGCGGCAACACCCCCTTCTATCATCTGGTGTACGCCGTCGTTCCGGGCTCCAAGTTCTTCCGCGCGCCGAGCACGATCTTCTTTGTGACGACCTTCGCGGTGAGCGTGCTTGCCGCGTTCGGCTCGGAGCGGTTGCTGCGAGGCGAGGTGAAGGTGAAGACCGCGGCCTGGGGGGCCGGGGTCGGCCTCGCGGTGGTCGTGCTCGCCTACGCCGGCGTCTTCGAGTCGATCGCGAGGTCGGTCTCGCAGTATCCGCAGCTCGAGGGGAACATCAGCGCGAATGCCGACGCGGTAGCGAGCGGCGCCCTGCGCGCCTTCCTCTTCTTGGGGGCCACCGCGGGGCTCGGGCTCCTCGTGCATCGGAAGCAGCTCACCCCGGCGATCGGGGGCGTGCTTCTCGCGGTGGTGACCATCGCCGACCTCTGGAGTGTGCAGCGCCTCTATTGGACCTTCTCGCCGCCGGCCGCGCAGACCTATGCGAGCGACGAGGCGATCGTACGGATGCAGCAGGAGAAGGAGCCGGTGCGGGTGATCACCGCCGGGGCCGCGATCGGCGTGCCGGGGGCGTATCACGACCCGAATCTCGAGGGGGACGGTCTCATGCATCATGGGGTCCGCGTCGCCCTCGGCTACCACGGCAACGAGCTCGGGCGCTATCAGCAGCTCGGCGGCAAGGCGCGTGGGTGGGACCAGATCGCGAACCCAGCCTTCTGGGGCCTCATGAATGTGAAGTACTTCTATACCACGCTCGACTCGCTCCCGATCAGCGGGGCCAGGCGTGTGGTGGGGCCGGTGCAGTCGGCGGCGGGGAGCACGGTCTATCTCTATGAGCTGCCCGGCGAGCAGGCCTATGCCTGGGTCGTCCCGACGGTGGCGAAGTATCCTGATGCGGAGGTGGCCGAGGCGGTGCGCGCGCCGAACTTCCCGTATCGGAGTGTGGCGTTGCTCGATCCGAGCTCGAAGACGGCGGCACAGCCGTTGACCGCGATCCCGGAGCCCCTCGCGATGCGTGCGGTGGTCGATTCCTTCGCGCCGGGCCATGCGCGGTTGACGTTGGATGCCCCTGCGCCGGCGGGCTCGGCGCTAGTGGTCTCGGAGAACTTCTATCCGGGGTGGACCGCGACGATCGACGGGACGCCCGCGACGGTGGAGCGCGCGAATCTCTCGTTGATGGCGGTGCCCCTCCCGGAGGGGGCGCGCTCGATCGAGCTCACCTTTGATTCCGCCCCCTATCACACCGGGAAGCAGGTGACGATCGCCGCGATCTGCCTCGCGTTGGTGCTCATGACCGCCGGATTCTTCATCCGACCGCGTGGGGTGGCGCATGGCTGAGCGCGCGCTGGTCATCACCCCCACGTACAACGAGCGGGCCAACGTCCCGACGTTGATCGAGCGGGTGCTCGCGCAGGATCCGCGGCTCGAGATGCTCTTCGTGGACGACAACTCCCCTGACGGCACGGGGGATCTGATCGCCGAGTTCGCGGCGCGGGAGCCACGCGTGCATCTGCTACGCAGGGCGGGGAAGCTCGGGCTCGGCACCGCCTACCGGGATGGGTTCCGCTGGGCGTTGGCGCGCGACTACGAGCTGATCTTCGAGATGGACGCCGACTTCAGTCATGATCCCGTGCATCTGCCGGAGTTTTTGAAGGCGGCGGAGCGGGCCGACTTCGTGCTCGGGTCGCGGTACCTGGACGGCAAGGTCACCGTGGTGAACTGGCCGATGACGCGGCTCCTGCTCAGCTATGGGGCGAACATCTACGCGCGCCTCGTGACGGGGATGAAGCTCTGGGACGCCACCGGGGGCTTCAAGTGCTTTCACCGGCGGGTGCTCGCCGCGATCGATCTCGATGCGGTGCGCTCCAACGGGTACGCCTTCCAGATCGAGATGTCGTTCCGTGCGATGCAGAAGGGGTTCCGGCCGGTCGAGATCCCGATCGTCTTCGCCGATCGCACCGAGGGGGAGAGCAAGATGAGCGGCCACATCGTGCGCGAGGCGATCACGATGGTCTGGCGGCTCCGCTGGTGGGCGCTGACGGGGCGGCTGTGAGGGCGCCGGTCCTCGCGCGCCCCCTCCCATTCATCAAGTTGACGGGGTCGGGGAACGACTTCGTCTTCGTCGATTCGCGCGGCGATGCGGCGTTGGCCGCGGTCGCGATGGACCCCGTGGTGATCGCGGCCGCCTCTGACCGGCGGTTCGGGGTCGGGGCCGATGGGGTCGTCGTCCTGCTGCCCGATGCGACCCACGCCTTTCGGATCCGGTACTTCAATGCCGATGGGACGCAGGCCAACCTCTGCGGGAACGCCACTTTATGTACGGTGCGGCTCGCGACCCATCTGGGTATCGTCGACCCGGCGGGGTTCACCTTCGGGAGCGATGCCGGGGATCTGCGGGGATGGCTGCGGCCAGACGGACAGCCGGAGGTCGACCTCAACCCATTTGAGAGGCTCGAGTCGGCGGTCGGTGGGATCCCCTTGGGGCCTGGGGAGCGCCGGATGGGGTTCGGTTTTCCCACGGTCCCGCATCTCGTGGTCGAGGTCGACGACTTGGAGGCCGTGGATGTGGCGGCCCGTGGTCCCGTCCTCCGGCACGACCCGACCTTCGACCGCGGGACCAATGTGAACTGGGTCGCTCGGACCGCCGAGGGGTGGGCGATGCGGACCTTTGAGCGTGGGGTCGAGGGGGAGACCTTGGCCTGTGCCAGCGGCGCGACCACCTGCGCCGCGGTCCTTCGGGCTTGGGGGGTGACCGGTGACGAGACCCGGTTCCGGACCCGCTCTGGGCGGACCCTGACCATCCGGTACCGTCGTGAGGCCCATGGGGAGGTCCCGTCGATCTCGGGTGAGGGGCGGATCGTCTTTTCGGGGACACTGGTCGACCTGGGGGAGCGGGTCGGCTGAGAATGTGTGTGGATTTCCACACCTTTACAGCCTATTACTTTACATAATACATATTATAGGTAGTTACTCTCTAGGTCCTGCCCCTCAGCGATCCGACCATCACAACCGATCGACGACATCCCTAGATCACACTTATGAAATCAGTGTTTGTCGTATGAGAAATAATTAAGCCCAAGCAAGTGAATTGCTTAGGCTTAACGATATCACCTTTTACTTTAGGTCGCTCTAGAACGACCAGCTTATTCACACGTCAGTTCTTGCCAACCATTTCGCCAAGCCGAACCCGCGCCTCACCCGCGAACGGCGAATCCTCCTGGGCCGCCAGCGTCCGGTAGATCTCCGTCGCCCCAGCCGCATCCCCAGCGGCCGCCTTCGCCCGGGCCTCGTCCATCGTGTACCCGGCGCGCTCCCCCTCGAGACGGGCCGCCGTGGCGGCCT
>CAIVJV010000065.1 GCA_903906325.1 uncultured Gemmatimonadota bacterium | reverse complement strand
GCACGAGTTCGGCGAGGTCATCGCCCGGCTCGATGACGCGCCCGGCTTCCATGGCTACGAACTCAACGTGAGCTGCCCGAACGTGAAGCAGGGGGGGATGGAGTTCGGTGCCGATCCCGCAGCCCTCGCGCAGGTCATTGCGGGCGCCCGGGCGGCCACGCGCAAACCGATCGTCGTGAAGCTCTCCCCCACGCTCCCGCGCATCGCCGAGGTGGCGCAGCATGCCGTCGATCGTGGCGTGGATGGGATCACCGTCATCAACACGATCCCCGGATTGGTGGTCGACATCGAGCGTCGGCGCCCCGTCCTCGGCTTCGGCTCCGGTGGGGTGAGTGGGCCGGGGTTGCTCGCGGTGGGGGTGCTCGCCACCTGGCGGGTGCGGCAGGCGGTCCGCGTGCCGATCATCGGGGCGGGGGGGGTGCAGTCGGCCGAGGATCTCCTCCAGTTCATCCTCGCTGGCGCCTCCGCGGTGGCGATCGGCACGGCGGGGCTCGCCGATCCCAAGCTCCCGCCGCGCATCGTGCGCCAGCTCGCGCGCTGGTGCGACCAGCACGGCGTGGCGCGTCTCGCGGATCTCACCGGGACCCTGGAGTGGCCCGCATGACCGCCGATCACGCCTCCGCCTCGCGTGCGCTGCGCGCCCAGCCGATCCTCGCGCTCGATGTCCCCTCGCTCGATGCCGCGCTCGCGTTGCTCGATCGCCTCGGTCCTGACGCCGACTTCGTGAAGGTGGGGCTCGAGCTCTTCACCGCGGAGGGTCCGCGCGTGGTGGAGCGCCTGCGTCGCGAGGGGCGACGCGTCTTCCTCGATCTCAAGCTCCACGACATCCCGAACACGGTGAAGGGCGCGGCGCAGCGGGCGGCGGCGATGGATGTGCAGTTGCTCACGGTCCACGGATACGGTGGCGCGGCGATGGTCGAGGCCGCGGTCGAGGGGGCAGGGGCGCACACCGGGATCCTCGTCGTGACCGTGCTCACGAGTTTCGAGCGGGAGGCGCTCGGCGTGGCCTTGGGGCGCGAGGTGCCGGAGCTAGGGGCCGAGGTGCTCCGGCTCGCGGGGGTGGCGAGCGGGGCCCGGGCCCATGGGATCGTCTGTTCGGGGCATGAGGTCGCGGCGGTGGTGAGCACCTATCCGGCGCTCCGGCCCCTGGTCCCTGGGATCCGCCTGGCTGGTGGGGCGACGCACGATCAGGCGCGGGTGGTGACCCCGGAGCAGGCGGCGGGGGACGGCGCGGCCTATCTCGTGTTGGGACGGGCAGTTACGGGGGCGTCAGACCCCGCCGCGGCGTTGGCGGGGATCAGAGCGACCCTGAAGGCGTAAGGCTGAAGGCTCGACGCGTTCAGCCTCCAGCCACCAACTTTCGGCCCATTCGGTACACGTCAGTCCGGGGCCTTGTGTCAAGGGTCTCCCCAGACTATCCTCAGGGTCTGCCCAAAACGGGGCGGTTCAAGCATTTGCGGGCTTTCGGGCCCTCAGACCCTCTGGAGTCTCTCAGTGAAAGTTCGGAGCAGCGTGAAGCCGATTTGCGAGCATTGCAAGGTGGTCAAGCGGGCGGGCGTGACGCGGATCATCTGCAAGCGCAATCCCAAGCACAAGCAGCGGCAGGGGTAATCCACACATGGCACGTATTTCCGGCGTGGACCTCCCGCGCGACAAGAAGGTCGAGATCGGCCTCACCTACATCTACGGCATCGGCCGCGTCCTCGCGCGTCGCATCCTCGCCGCCACCGGGGTGAACCCGGAGCAGCGGATCCGCGACCTCTCGGACGCCGACGTCAACAAGCTCCGTCAGGAGATCGAGAAGCAGTATCGCGTCGAGGGCGCCCTGCGCACCGAGGTCGCGATGAACGTGAAGCGCCTGATGGACATCGGGTCGTACCGTGGGACGCGGCATCGCCGTGGCCTCCCGGTCCGTGGGCAGCGCACGCATACCAACGCCCGCACGAAGAAGGGGCCGCGCCGCGCGATCGCGGGCAAGAAGAAGGTGACTAAGTAATGGCTATCGGGAAGAAGACGAAGCGCGTCGTGGACGCCGAGGGCGTGGCGCACGTCAACGCGACCTTCAACAACACCCTCATCACCATCACCGACGCACATGGCAACGCCGTGTCGTGGGGGACGGCGGGGAAGGCGGGGTTCAAGGGGTCCAAGAAGTCCACGCCGTTCGCGGCGACCGTCGCCGCCGAGCAGTGCGCGCGCGAGGCGATGTCGTCGGGCGTGCGCCGGGTGCATGTGCGGGTGCAGGGGCCGGGGTCGGGTCGCGAGTCCGCCATCCAGGCGCTCGCCGCCGCCGGTCTCCAGGTCAAGTCCATCAAGGACGTGACCCCTATCCCGCACAATGGTTGCCGGCCGCCCAAGCGCCGGAGGGTCTGATCCATGCGTTACACTGGTCCGAGTTGCCGGCAGTGCCGGCGTGAAGGGACGAAGCTCTTCCTGAAGGGCACCAAGTGCTTCACCGAGAAGTGCCCGGTCGAGCGCCGCCCGTACGCCCCTGGTCAGCATGGCCAGAACACGGCGCGCCGGAAGAAGATGAGCGAGTACGCGAAGCAGCTCCGTGAGAAGCAGAAGATCAAGCGGATCTATGGGCTGAGCGAGCGGCAGTTCCGCAACACCTTCGAGCGCGTCTCGACCCTCCCGGGCGTGACGGGCCACAACCTGCTCGCGGCGCTCGAGAGCCGGCTCGACAACATCGTCTACCGCATGGGCTTCGCGGCCAGCCGCAAGGCGGCACGTCAGCTGATCCGTCACCGGCACGTCGAGGTGAACGGGAAGTCGGTGGACATCCCGAGCTTCGTGGTGGAGCCGGGCCAGGAGGTCCGCGTGCGGCAGAAGTCGCGCGAGCTCGCCCTCGTGAAGGAGGCCCTCGAGGTCGCCGCGCGCGGGGCCTCGCCGGCCTGGATCGCCGTCGACAAGGACACCTGCTCGGGCCGGATGCTCGAGCGTCCGCAGCGGCAGAGCATCCCGATCGCGGCGCAGGAGCAGTTGGTCGTCGAGCTCTACTCGAAGTAAGGCAGGGCGGTAGGTCCCGGTCCCCTGACGACCGAACGAACGTGCCGCGCGTCAGGGGCGGGGCACGGCGTCGGTGGCGCGTCACCGCCATCGTGACATTCTCTCTCTAAGGATCCTTTCCATGGCACACACGATCGATCTCCGCGGGCTGGTCCGCCCGCAGCTCGTCGAGATGACGAAGCGCGAGGACCACGCCAACGCGGCCGAGTTCCGGCTCCAGCCGCTCGAGCGCGGCTTCGGCCACACGCTCGGCAACAGCATGCGCCGGATGCTGCTCTCCTCGCTCCGCGGCGCCGCCGTCTGGGGCTTCCGGATCGACGGCGTCCTGCATGAGCACCAGACCATCCCCGGCGTCGTCGAGGATGTCCATCAGATCATCGGGAACCTCAAGACCCTCGTCCTGGCGCTCGACGCCGACGTCGAGGAGGCGGTCCTCCGCCTCAAGGTCAAGAAGGCGGGCGCGGTGACGGCGGGGCAGCTCGAGCTCCCGGCCGGCGTGACCGTCGTCGAGCCGGCGCACCACCTGCTCACGCTGCAGGACCCGCGCGAGCTCTCGATCGAGCTGCACGTCAACAAGGGCCGGGGCTACGTCGAGGCGGAGCAGCATCCGGTCGACCGCTCCCTCCCGGTGGATCTCGTCCGCATCGACTCGATCTACTCGCCGGTCAAGCGGGTGAACTTCGCCGTCGCCGAGACCCGCGTCGGTCAGCGCACCGACTACGACCGGCTCACGCTGACGGTGGAGACCAACGGGACGGTCTCGCCCGAGGAGGCGGTGAGCTACGCCGCGGCCCTCGCGCAGACGCACTTCCAGTACTTCGCGAGCTTCGGCTCCTCGGCTGCCGCGGCGGTCGCGGTCCCCGGGGCTGAGGGGAGCTCGGACGCCGCCCGCCTCGCGGAGCTGCTCCGGACCCCGATCGATGACCTCACGCTCTCCGTGCGCTCGGTCAACTCGCTCAAGAACTCCAGCATCCGCTCGCTGGGGGATCTCGTCCGGCAGACCGAGACGCAGATCCTGCAGGTCAAGAATTTCGGCAAGAAGTCCCTCCAGGAGATCGCCGACCTCCTCGAGAAGGAAGGACTCAATTTCGGGATGCGGTTCGAGGAGTCGACGGCAGGGGTCCGGGTGGTCGATTGGGGCACCCCACCGAGCCGTGCGGCCGCGAACGCGCCCGACGACGAAGAGGAGTAGGACCGATGCGTCATCGTAAGGCAGGCCGGAGCCTCCGGCGGACCTCGGAGCAGCGCCTGGCGCTCCTCCGCAACCTCGCGACCTCGCTCATCGAGCAGGGCGCGATCGAGACCACCGAGGCCAAGGCGAAGGAGCTGCGGCCGTTCGTGGAGAAGCTGATCACCAAGGCGAAGTCGGGGACGCTGCACGACCGTCGCCTCGCCGGCCGGCATGTGCAGAAGCGCGCCGCCGCGGACAAGCTCTTCCAGGACGTCGGTCCCAAGCAGGCCGGACGGGCCGGCGGCTACACGCGCATCCTCAAGACCGGCTTCCGCAAGGGTGACGGGGCGGAGATGGCGCGCATCGAAATCATCCAGGAGGGCTGACCCATGGCCATCCAGCGCAATCGCTGCTACGTCTGCGACAAGGGCGTCGCCCACGGCAACTCCCGCTCGCACGCCAACAACTCGGTGCGTCGCACCTGGAAGCCGAACCTCCAGGTCGCCCGCATCGTCGAGGACGGCAAGGTCATCAAGATCACGGTCTGCACCCGCTGCCTGAACGCGGGGAAGATCCAGCGGGCCCCACGCGGGGCCGCGGCCGCGGTCTGATCACGGGCGCATCGCCAGTGATCGTCGACGGGGGGAGCGTGGTGCGCTCCCCCCGTTTTGACGCGTGGGAGTCGAGGAGGGCGCCGCGATGAGCGCGTCGCACGCGGGCCAGACCGCCCTCATCACGGGGATCACCGGACAGGATGGCTCCTATCTCGCGGAGCTCCTCCTCGCGAAGGGATACCGCGTGGTCGGGCTCGTGCGGCGCTCCTCGACGACGCCCTACGATCGGATCGCGCATCTCATCGATCGGATCGAGCTCGTCTCGGCCGACCTCCTCGACCAGACCTCCCTCGTGGATGCGATGGCCGATGTGGCCCCCGATGAGATCTACAACCTCGCGGCACAGAGCTTCGTCGCGACCTCGTGGAACCAGCCCGTCCTCACGGGAGAGTTCACCGGGCTCGGGGTGACGCGGATGCTCGAGGCGATGAAGCGCACGGTGCCCAAGGCGCGCTTCTATCAGGCGTCGAGCTCCGAGCAGTTCGGGATGGTCCAGGAGACCCCGCAGCGCGAGAGCACACCCTTCTATCCGCGCTCCCCGTATGGCGTCGCGAAGGTCTACGGGCATTGGATCACGGTGAATTACCGCGAGTCGTTTGGACTGTACGCGGTCAGCGGGATCCTCTTCAACCATGAGTCGCCCCGGCGGGGACTCGAGTTCGTGACGCGGAAGGTGACCGATGCGGTCGCACGGATCTCGCTCGGACTGGCGAGTGAGGTGCGCCTGGGGAACCTCGACGCGCGGCGCGATTGGGGGTTCGCCGGGGACTACGTCGATGCGATGTGGCGCATGCTCCAGCACGAGCGCCCCACGGATTACGTGATCGGGACGGGGGAGACCTGGACGGTCCGCCAGCTCTGTGAGGAGGCCTTCTCGCACGTCGGGCTCGACTGGCAGCGGTACGTCGTGACGGACCCCCGGTTCGAACGGCCCGCCGAGGTCGAGCTCCTCGTCGCCGATGCCGCCAAGGCCGAGCGGGAGCTCGGATGGACGCCGACGATCCGGTTCCGCGAGCTGGTGCGGATGATGGTCGACGCCGATCTCGCGCGGCATCGCTCCCGCGCCGACGGCGGGGTCGCGGTCTCGGCGCCGCCGCCCGCCAAGGGCTGACGTGCGGCGCGCCCTCATCACCGGCGCTGACGGCTTCGTGGGCCAGTGGCTCGCGAAGACGCTGGTGGCTCAGGGCTGGCAGGTCACCGGGACGGCGTGGCATGGGATCCCGGCCGTCGGGACCCTCAGCGCCGACGAGCAGCGGGCGATCACCTGGGAGGTCGGGAATCTGACCGCCGCGCGGGATCTCGGGCCGATGCGAGCCCTGCTCGGGCGGGCGAACCCCGAGGCGATCTTCCATCTCGCTGGGATGTCGTACGTCCCGACGGTGGGCGACGATCCGGTCAGCGCGCTCGAGACCAACGTCGGGGTGGGGATCCGCCTGCTCGAGGCGGTGCGGGCGGAGCGCGCCGCGGTCGGACTCGACCCTGCCATCCTCGTCGTCGGGAGCGCGGAGCAGTACGGACGGCACCCACACGAGGCCATGCCGCTGCCGGAGACGACGCCCTGCGCGCCCCGGTCGTTCTATGGGGCGACCAAGCAGGCGCAGGAGGACTTCGCCCTCGCCGCGGCGCGGGCCCACGGGCTTCGGATCGTCACCACCCGCTCCTTCAATCACTGTGGGCCGGGCCATGCCCCGATCTTCCTCCTCCCCGCGCTCATCCAGCGGGTGCGCGAGGCCCGCCGCACCGGGGCGGCCACGCTGCCGATCGGCAATACGGAGACGGTGCGGGATTATCTTCATGTGCAGGACGTCGTCCGGGCCTATCTCGCGCTCGTCGAGGGCGGGCGGGCCGGGGAGGCGTACAACGTCTGCAGTGGGAAGGGCGTGACCGTCGGGGAGGTGGCCGCGCTGGTCATCGCCCGATCGGGGGTCGCCGTACGGTTCGAGCAGGACCCCTCGTTGCTCCGGCCCGCCGATGTGCCGACGCTCGTGGGGGACAACACCAAGCTGTGCACTCACACCGGGTGGGCACCCACCCGGACTCTGACCGACATCATCGACGATCACTGGCATGCCGCGTCGTGACGACCTGAAGCGCCTCCTCCTCATCGGTTCCGGCCCCAACG
>CAIVJV010000064.1 GCA_903906325.1 uncultured Gemmatimonadota bacterium | reverse complement strand
GTCAATCTTTGTGAGGGCTATCACGAGTGGGATACGCCCGGGGTCGATGTCTGTCATGCCCTCGCCGCGCTGAATCTCCCGCACACCGGCCCCACGGCGACCTTCTTCCACGTCCCGAAGCCGACGATGAAGTACCTCGCGACCTCGGTCGGGGTCGCGACGCCGATGCATGTCCTGCTCGATGTGCGCGCGCTCGCCGCGGCGCATCGCGCAGGGTATGTCGGCACGGTCGAACGGCTGCTCGCCCCGGCGTCGGCGCTTCGGATGCCCTGCTTCGTCAAACCCGCGCATGCGGGGGATAGCTTGGGCGTCGATGAGCACTCCGTGGTGCGTGACCGGGCCGCCTTACTCGCACAGACCCTTCGGCTCGCGGACGAGTTCCCCGAACTCCTGATCGAGGAGTACATCGACGGGCGTGAGTTCACCGTCTTGGTCGTCGGGGATCCGGACCGCCGAGGGAAGGGGAGTGCGCTCACCCCGGTCGAGTATCGCTTCCCCGAGGGCTTCGCGTACAAGAGCTATGCCCTCAAGACGAGCGAGATGCACCCCACCGCCAACGTCGCGGTCGATGATCCCGCCGTCGAGGCGCGGCTTCGCGAGGCCGCCGAACGGATCTTCGCCGGCTTCGGGGCGATGGGCTACGCGCGGATGGATTTCCGGATGGACGCGGCAGGGACCCTCTGGTTCCTCGAGGTGAACTTCACCTGCTCGGTCTTCTACGAGGGGGAGTTGGCGGCCTCCGCCGATCATATCCTTCGCCTCGACCCGATGGGCCCTCACGGATTCCTCGAACGGATCATCGCGGAAGGGATCGCGCGGCATCGCGAGCGGCAACCGCTGCATGCGGTGCAGGGGAATGCCATCGCCGGATATGGTGTGGTCGCGCGTCGTGCGATCGCCTCTGGCGAGGTCGTCTTCCGGGGCGAGGGGCGCCCCTATCGGCTCGTCACACGGTCGCATGTGCGCGCACAGTGGGAGCCCGGCGACCAGGAGCTCTTCCGGCACTACGCCGTCCCGATCAGCGACGAGGTCTACGCGATCTGGGATGAGGATCCCACCGCGTGGGCGCCGATGAATCACAGCTGTGCGCCGAACACGGGGTATCGCGGTCTCGACGTCGTCGCGCTACGATCCGTCGCAGCCGGTGAGGAGCTGACCCTCGATTATGGGCTTATGCTGAACGAGGAGAGCGCGAGCTTCACCTGCCAGTGTGGCGCCCCTAGCTGCCGTGGGACCGTGCAGGGGCGTGCGGGGACGCGGATCGGTCGCCCGCCGGTAGCCTGAACGTCCCCTCGATCGCATCGCAGGCCGCGTCGATCCCACGTTCGGCTCGCACCTCGGCCGCCACACGGAGGGAGGCCGCGCGGTACGCCGGGTTGGTGAGCAGCGCATCGAGTGCCATCGCCACCCGTCGGCGCCGATAGCGCGGCGCTGGCACGATCTGCGCCACCCCGAGCCGGGCCGCGCGGTACGCGTTGTCGGGTTGATCGTTCGCGAAAGGGACGGCGAGGGTCGGGACACCAGCCCGAAGGGTCTGCATCAACGTCCCGACCCCGCACTGCTGCACGACCGCGGCGCACCGCGGCATCAGGAGGGAGTGCGGTGCCCGCTCCACGACGAGGATCTCCGGCGGATGGCTCGCGCGGAGCATCGCCTGATTCTCTGGCCCCACGAGGCAGATCGCCCGCTGCCCGAGCGCGCGGACCGCCGCGAGACTCTCGGTCCAGAAGCGCCCCGGTGTGAGCACGGCGGACGACCCCAACGTGAAGAGGATCGGTGCCGGCCCCGCGGTCAGGAATCGTTCGATCTCTGGTGCGAGCGAGGTCCCATGCGCGGCGTCATGGAACATCTGTCCGGTGACCACCACCTTCGCGGGCCAGTCGGGCTGCGGTGCGCCGAGGACCTTGGAGAAGAGCGCCAGCACGAGGTGTGGGCTGTGCTGG
>CAIVJV010000063.1 GCA_903906325.1 uncultured Gemmatimonadota bacterium | reverse complement strand
GGGCCGTGCGGTCGTCCCGATCAGCGTGCCCGGGCCGCGGCGGACGTGACCGGCGTCGACCAACGCCTCGACCGCACGCGCGACGAAGGGCCCGCTCGAGGGATCGACCTCGACCGCGGGGGGCGTGCCCACACGTACCGCGAAGTACCGGCGATCGTCCCCGCGGAGCTCATCGGGCGTGAGCTCGATCACCCCCGCACCCCATCCCGGCTGCGTCGGCCGCCCCCGCGCGAGCCCGGCGCCCGCGGGACCCGCGGTCCCTCGCGCGAAGGGGCGCCCCGCGACCTCCACCCGCCACGCGACCGAATCGGCACCGCCGACGCGGAAGCGCACCGCCCCCTGCGCCCCCCAGACCGGCGGGACGGGCACCGCCTCGCGCACCCCATGATTCGGACGCCAGGCGAGGGTCGGGACGGCGACGCGCCACGCGACCGACCCGCGCGCGATCGCGGCGCGCACCACCGGGTCCCACGTGCTGCGCTGCCCATCGGTCAGCACCACCACCTGCCGCAGCGGGAGCGTGCTCTCGCGCACCACGGCCGTCGCCCGGGCGAGCGCCTGCCCCGCATCCCCCGCCCCCTCGAGCGCCGCGCGCTCGGCGAGTGCGGCGCGGAGCACCGGGGCGGCCCCCCCGCGGACGACCCCATCCATCGTGACGAGCCAGAGACGATCCTCCGGCCCCGCCGCATCGAGGAGCGCCGTCGCCAGCTCGCGGAGCCGGTCGAGCATCGGCCCCGCCTCCGTCACCGCCTGCGTGGAGAGGGAGTTGTCGAGCACCAGGGCCATCGCCACCGGGGGATGTCCGACCGCGCCTCCCACCGCCGGCACCGCCGCGAAGGGGCGCGCCGCCGCTAGCGCGATCGCCACCACGATGCCGAGTCGGAGGAGGAGCAGGAGCACGTTCTGCACGCGCACCTCGCGCGCATGATCCTGCGCCATCCGCTGCAGGTAGCGCACCGCGGGGAAGTCGCGGCGCGCGGCGGTGCGGCGCTGCCACAGATGGAGCGCGAGCGGGATCGCCGCGAGCGCCCCCAACCAGAGCGCCCAGGGCGCGAGGAAGCTCATGGCTGCCGTTGCCGCGCGGCGAAGGCGCGCCGCAGCGGGACCACGAAGGGCTGGTCGGTGAGGATCGGCTCGTAGAAGGCGCCCACCGCGGCGCAGCGGGCCCGCCACTCGTCGAGCACGTCGCCGACCGTCGCCTCATACAGCGCGCGCACATCGGCGGGGATCGCACGCTCGGCCGCCCCGCCCTCGGGATCGACGAAGGTCGACTCCCCGTCCGCCAGGTCGAGGCGCCGTTCCGCGGGATCGAGGAGATGCAACACGGTGACGTCGTGCCCCTGGGCGCGGAGCCCGCGCAGCGTCGCATCGACCTCCTCGGGATCGAGGAGGAGGTCCGAGACGAGCACCACCATCCCCCGGCGCGTGACGAGGGCGCCCGCCCGACGGAGCGCACCAGCGGCGTCGGAGCCGCCCCCCGCCGCCGGCTCCTGGAGCGCCTCGAGGATCCGTTGCCCTTGCCGGGTGTGCGACCGCGGCGGGAGGGCGGTGCGGATCGCGTCGTCGAACCGGACCAGCCCCACCGCATCGCGTTGCCGCAGGAGGATCAGGGCCAACGCCGCGACCAGCTGCTCGGCGTACGCCCGCTTGGTGAGCCGCGTCGGGGCCCCCCGCCAGTCCATGGAGCGACTCACGTCGAGCACGAGCGTCGCGCGCAGGTTGGTCTCCTCCTCGAACTGCTTGAGGAGCCACCGGTCGGCGCGCGCGGCCACCTTCCAATCGAGGAAACGGAGGTCGTCACCGGGTTGGTAGGGGCGGTGCTCCGCGAACTCGACGGAGAAGCCCTTCTTCGGCGACCGGTGCAGTCCCTGCAGGAATCCCTGCGCCAACCCGCGCGACACGACCTCGAGGCGCCCGAGGGCCGCGAGTGCAGCGGGATCCATGAGATCGGCCCGGACGGATGGACCTGCGGGCGCGGACATGCGAACCCGGAAAACTAGGGGCGCCGAGGAGCGGGACACAGGGGCAGGCGTTGGAGTCACTCCCTCCCGCGACTAGCTTGAGAGGTTACCCTGCTCCACCCCTCTCATCCGCCGCCACCGCTCGTGACCCCGCCGTCCCTGATCCGGAACTTCTGCATCGTCGCCCACATCGACCATGGCAAGTCGACGTTGGCGGATCGGCTCATCGAGACCACGGGGATGCTGCAGAAGCGCGAGATGAAGGCGCAGGTCCTGGACACCCTGGATCTCGAGCGCGAGCGAGGGATCACGATCAAGCTCAACGCCGTCCGGATGTCGTACGACGCCAAGGACGGCACGACGTATGAGCTCAACCTGATCGACACGCCGGGGCATGTGGACTTCACGTACGAGGTGTCGCGCTCCCTCGCCGCCTGTGAGGGCGCGATCCTCGTCGTCGACGCCTCGCAGGGGATCCAGGCGCAGACCCTCTCGAACCTCTTCCTCGCGATGGACGCGGGGCTCGAGATCATCCCGATCCTCAACAAGATCGACCTCCCGGGAGCGGAGCCCGAGAAGCGGCGGCAGGAGGTCGTGGACCTCATCGGCTGTGCCCCGGACGACATCCTCCTGGTCAGCGCCAAGGAGGGCCTCGGCATCCCCGAGCTCCTCGAGGAGATCGTGAAGAAGGTCCCGCCGCCGCGTGGGAATCCCGCGGGGCCCCTGCGGGCGCTCATCTACGACTCCTACTACGACAAGTACCGCGGAGCCATCCCCAGCGTCCGCGTCGTGGATGGGGTGCTGACGAAGGGGATGAAGATCACCTTCGGCGCCTCCGAGAGCGTGTACGAGGTGCTCGACGTCGGATACAACCAGCTGCGCCAGGTCCCCACGAAGCAGCTGACCGCCGGTGAGGTCGGCTACGTGGTGGCGAGCGTGAAGTCGGTGAAGGAGACGCGCGCCGGGGACACGATCTTCGACGCCGAGCACAAGGCGAGCGAGCCCCTCCCGGGGTACCAGGCGGTCCGCTCCTTCGTCTTCGCCGGCATCTTCCCCACCGACACGCAGCAGTACGAGGACCTGCGCGATGCCCTCGAGAAGCTGCAGCTCAACGACGCCTCGCTGAACTACACGCCCGAGACCTCCACCGCCCTCGGGTTCGGCTTCCGCTGCGGGTTCCTGGGCCTCCTCCACATGGAGATCGTGAAGGAACGCCTCGAGCGCGAATTCGACCTCGACCTCGTCACGACGGTCCCCAGCGTGGAATACCACGTGAAGAAGACCGATGGCGAGGAGCTGCTGGTCGAGAACCCGGCGCTGATGCCGCCGGCGGGTGTGATCGACTACATCGAGGAGCCCTACGTGAAGGCGCGGATCATGGTGCCGACCGAGTACATCGGGCCCATCATGACGCTCGGCACCGAGCGCCGCGGCGAGTACAAGGGGATGAGCTACCTCGACACCACGCGCGTGGAGATCGATTGGGAGTTCCCCCTCGGCGAGATCATCCTCGACTTCTTCGACAAACTCAAGTCGATCAGCCGTGGCTATGCCTCACTCGACTACGAGATGCTCGGGTACCGTCGCAGCGACCTGCAGCGCCTCGACATGCTGATCAATGGCGACCCGATCGACGCCTTCAGCGTGATCGTGCACGAGTCCAAGGCCTACGAGTGGGGCCGCAAGGTCGCCGACAAGCTCAAGGACCTGATCCCGCGGCAGCTGTTCGAGGTCGCCATCCAGGCGGCGATCGGCCAGAAGGTGATCGCCCGCTCGACGGTGAAGGCGCTCCGCAAGGACGTGCTCGCCAAGTGCTATGGCGGCGACATCAGCCGCAAGCGCAAGCTCCTCGAGAAGCAGAAGGAGGGG
>CAIVJV010000062.1 GCA_903906325.1 uncultured Gemmatimonadota bacterium | reverse complement strand
TCGACTGGGCGCACCAACTCCAGGGGATCGCGGCCTCGATCACGCTCGTGCACCGCACCGATCGCTTCCGCGCGCACCAGGCGACGGTCGACCAGGTGATGGCGGCCGCCGCCGAGGGACGGGTGGCGGTCCACACCTTCCGTGAGCTCGCCGAGGTCCACGCCGAGGGGGACCAGATCGTCGCGCTCGAGCTCAGGGACACGAAGGCGAAGACGACGCAGCGCATCCGCTGCGACGTGGTCCTCCCGATGCTGGGATTCGTCAGCGACTTGGGACCGCTCGGCGAGTGGGGGCTCACGCTGCAGCAGGAGGAGATCGTCGTCGATCAGACCATGGCGACGGGGCGTCCGGGCCTGTGGGCGGCAGGGGACATCACGACCTACCCCGGGAAGCTCAAGCTGATCGCGACCGGGTTCGCCGAGGCGAGCACGGCGGTGAATCAGGCGGTGCACTGGATCTATCCCGACAAGAAGGTGAATCCGGGGCACTCCTCCAACCTCGCGGTCTTCGGGCAGAAGGACGAGTGAGGTGAGGCGTCTCGCGCCGGGACTCGCGACGGTGATGGGGCTGCTGCTCGCCGCGCAGAGCGCCGGGGCGCAGGAGACCCGCTGCGAGCGCGGCGACACCGAGGTGCGCGAGGTCCGGTTCCAGGGGAACACCGCCTTCAGCGACGAGGAGCTCCTCGTCGGCATCGTCACCACCCCCTCCTCGTGGTTGCGACGCACCACCCGCTATTTCGGGGTCAAGCACTGCCTCGCCACGCGCGAGTTCCCGCGAGACGTGGAGCGCCTGCGGGTCTTCTACCGCAACCATGGGTTCGTCGAGGTGCAGGTCGACACCGTGGTCACACGGGTCGCGCGTGATGCGGTCATCCTCCGCTTCGACATCACGGAAGGGGACCCGATCCTCGTCGACCGGGTGGTGGTCGATGGACTCGAGGAGGTGCCCGAGGCGCTGACGATCCAGCGGGGGCTGCCCGCCTCGATCGGCGAGCCGTTCGACCGCTACGCGAACCGGGCGACGCTCGACACGATCACACGGCGGCTCCGGAACACGGGGTATCCCGAGGCCGAGGCGTTCTTGGGTTACGATGTCCGGTTCCTCGAGCGCCGGGCGACGGTGCTCATCGCCGTGGTGCCGGGTCCACGGCGCCGCCTCGGCGAGATCCGCATCCTGCGCAGCGGGCCGAGCGGCACCCCCCCGGAGATCTCCGCCGGGGCGGTGCGCAATCTCGCGGGACTCGGCACCGGGGAGTTGTATCAGGAGCGGCAGTTGGAGCGGGCGAAGCGCCTCCTCTACCAGAGCGAGGCCTTCGCGAGCGTCGAGGTGCGCCCGCTGCTCGCCAGCGCCGATTCGGTGCTCCCGGTGGAGATCGAGGTGACGGAGGCCGCCCTCGGGAACGCGCGGTTCGGGGCGGGGATGGCCAACCTCGACTGCGTGCGCACCACGGCGGAGCTCACGCGCCACAACGTCTTCCAGACCGCCTCCCGTCTCGAGTTCCGCGCCCGGGTCTCCAAGCTCGGGGCCGATCAACTCTGCCCGGGGCTCACGAGCCGCGACCCGTACAGCCAGACCCTCAACTACTACCTCAGCACCACGGTCACCCAGCCGTTCATCTTCCGGACCCGGTTCGTCCCGACCTACACCCTCTACCAAGAGCGTCGCGGGGAGTACCGCGCCTTCTTGCGCGAGGCGCCGATCGGGGTGAGCGCCTCCTTCTCGCGGGCGATGGCGGCGCGGGCCTTGAACCTCGGGTACAGCATCGAGCTCGGGCGCACCGAGGCGCAGCCCGCGCTCTTCTGCGCCGTCTTCAATGCGTGCGTGGCCGCCGACCGCGAGGCGCTCCAACGGTTCCAGCGTCTCGCCGTGGTGAGTGCCGCCACGAGCTATGCCCAGACCGATGACGCGATCGACCCGTCGCGCGGGATCGTCGCCCGCGGGGACATCCGCTACGCGTCCAAGGTCGTGGGATCCGATGCCGCGCTCGAGTTCGCGCGCTTCTCCCTCGATGGGTCGGTCTACCGACGGCTCTCCGACGACCTCATCCTCGCGATTCGCTTGCGGCTCGGGGGCGTGGTGGGGCCCACGCTCGCGTTCGATGCCACGGAGCGATTCGTCCCGGCACAGGAGCGGCTCTTCGCCGGTGGGCCCACCACCGTCCGCGGCTTCCGCCAGAATGAGCTGGGTCCCGCCGTGTATATCCCCGAGATCTACGACACGCTCAGCACGGCCGGCACGCCGGTCAGCGGCTTCGACGTCGGGGACACCGTCTATTTCCAGGCGAGCGATTCCGGGGGACGGCGCGCCGTCCCCACCGGGGGGAACGCCATGGTCGTCGGGAACGTCGAGCTCCGGTTCGACAGTCCGATCTTCCCGGAGTTG
This sequence comes from uncultured Gemmatimonadota bacterium, assembly GCA_903906325.1. Taxonomy (GTDB): domain Bacteria; phylum Gemmatimonadota; class Gemmatimonadetes; order Gemmatimonadales; family Gemmatimonadaceae; genus Pseudogemmatithrix. Next base: position 1,057 of record CAIVJV010000062.1, on the reverse strand, counting down.
TTGAGTCTGGTCGCCTTCGCCGATGCGGGGCGGGTCTGGAATCGCGGCGTCGGGGTGGCGCGGCTCCGCTTCACCACCTTGGCGGTCACCCCAGGGCTCGGGGTGCGGGTGCGGACCCCGGTGGGACAGATCCGGGCGGATGTCGGCTACAACCAGTACCGACCCACGGCGGGCGCGGCGTACTTCGACGCGCCGCTCACCGAGGGAGGCGCCCTCTACTGCGTGAGTCCGGGGAACACCCTCGCGGTCACCAAGGTGGTGGAGGCCGGCGTCACGCGCGTGGTGCAGGCGAGCGGGGCCTGTCCGGGCACCTTCCAGCCGCGTCGGGCCGAGAATTTCCTCAGTCGCCTCACCTTCGCCTTCGCGATCGGGCAGGCGTTCTAGCATGGATCTCCGCCGCCGCCTCGTCCTGGTCATCAGCGCGCTCGCGATGTTCTGCCTCTGTGCCGGCGTCGTCGGTGGCTTCGTCGCGTTGACCCAAGGCACGCGGGGCCGCGCCTTCCTGCGTGAGGCCGCGGAACTCGGGCTCGGGTTCGCGGTGCGCGGGCGGGTGCACATCGGCACCCTCGACGGGACCTTCGTCACCGATCTGCGGGTGGACTCGCTCGAGATCCGCGACGTCGAGGACGGCCCGCTGATCGCCACGGGCCCCATCCGGATCACCTTCGACCCACGGGACCTCCTCGACGGCCGCGTCCTGGTCCGCTCGCTCAGCATCACGCGGCCACGCCTCGATCTCCGTGAGGACAGCACCGGGACCTGGAACATCGTGGCGACCTTCCCGCCCGCGCCGCCATCGGAGGGCCCGGCCGCCCCGCGGGGCCGGGGGGACTTCGGGAGCCTGATCGTGCTCGAGCAGGTGACGCTCCGCGATGGCGCCATCCGGATCGCGCGGGCCGATTCCGCGACCCGCCCGCTCGAGTGGACGGCGATCCAGGCCGATCTCCCGCGGCTTCGTCTCGCCCATCCCGATTCGGCTGGGCTCGCGCTGACCCTCGCGGGCGCCTCGTTCCAGGAGCGGTCCCTCCCGCTCGACGTGCAGGAACTCGGCGGGGCG
>CAIVJV010000061.1 GCA_903906325.1 uncultured Gemmatimonadota bacterium | reverse complement strand
GCGAGCGCCGGCTTCACCTCGGTGGCGACGAGTTGGGCGCGCGAGGCGACGAAGAGCGCGGCCTCGGCGCGTGGCGCCACCGCATGATCGGCGTGGAGCAAGAGGTCGCGGATGCGATCCCCGAGCGGCGTCCCCCCCGGTTCGCGGTACGTGTGATGTGTGACCTGCGATGCGGTGAGCACCGCGGAGAGCCGTTGGAGTTGGGTGGACTTCCCCGCCCCCTCCCCCCCTTCGAAGACGATCAGACGGCCGCGCCCCACCGACGTCACCCCCGGCTCACCCGAGGGTGATGATCGAGCTGGTGGCGCCCTTCTTGATCCCCTCGAGGATCCACTGATTCACCTGCACCATCACCTTGTCGAAGTTCTCGTTCGCGGCGAGCACGCGCTGGTAGAGCATGCTCCCCTGCACCTTCGTGAGGAGCTGATCGAGGTCCTGCTCCATCTCGGCCGTGGGCTGCTGCCCCTGCTGGAGCATCCGCTGCGCCTCGGTGCGCAGCTGCTCCATGCGTTGCAAGGCGCCGAGGAGCTCGCGATCCTCCTGCAGCGCATCGTTCGCGCGCTTCACCGCCTGATACTCGGCGCTCTGGCCGATCAATCGCCCGAGGTCGTTCGCCTTTTCACTCAGCATCACCGCTCCTGTCGGCGGGCGACCACGAAGCGCGGGCGCCCGGTGAGATCCATCCGTAGTTCGACCGCCGTGAATCGGGGGTCGGCTTCCACCGCGTCGCGCGCGAGCGTCGCCCGTCGTGCGTCGATCTCCATCGCCAGCAACCCCCCCGGCCCCAACACCGCCGCGGCCTGCGGGACCAGCGCGCGGATCAGCGCCATCCCGTCGTCCGCCGCGAAGAGCGCCAGGTGCGGCTCCCAGTCGCGGACGAGCGCCGGCAACGCCGCCGCTTCCGCGGGGGAAATATAGGGCGGGTTGGAGACGACCACGTCCATGGTGAGACCCGCGACGGGGGCGAGGAGATCCCCCTCATGCCAGTGCACACGTCCCCGCCGATCCGCGGGGATCGCCGCGAGGTTCGCCCGCGCCACCGCCAGCGCCTCGGCCGACCGATCGATGGCGTGCACCTCGTCGAACGCGCCCTCCGCCGCGAGGGCGAGGGCGATCGCCCCGGACCCGGTCCCCACATCCACCACACGTCCTCGTCCCCCCTGCTGGGCGGCGAGCACGAGGTCGACCACGAGTTCGGTCTCCGGCCGCGGGATCAACACGCGACGGTCCACTGCGAGCGTCAGATGGCGGAAGGGCGCGCGCCCCACGGCGTATTGCAGCGGCATCCCCTCGCGGCGGCGCGCGACCACCTGGTCGATGCGGGCGAGCGTCTCCGCGTCGAGCCGGTCCTCGCGATGCGCCGAGGGCCAGAAGCGCGGCTGATCGAGCACCGCCGCGATCAGGTCGCGCGCCTCCGCGCGGGCCGGCGGCACCCCCGGAGCGACCAACGCCTCCGCGATCCGATCGACGAGCTCGCCGACCGTCACGCCCCCTCCCCCGCGAGGCGCTCCTCCAAGTCGGCGAGGTGCAACGCCTCCATCAACGGCTGCAGCGCCCCATTCATCACCCCGGCGAGGTCGTGCGTGGTGAAGCCGATCCGATGATCGGTCACGCGACTCTGCGGATAGTTGTACGTCCGGATCTTGGCCGAGCGATCCCCGGTGGAGACCTGACTCTTCCGCATCCGGGAGCGCTCCGCCTCCTGCTCGGCGAGCTTGAGGTCGAGGAGACGCGAGCGCAGCACCTCCATCGCCTTGATCTTGTTCTGGAGCTGTGACTTCTGATCCTGCTGGCTCACGACCAGCCCGCTCGGAAGGTGCGTGATGCGCACGGCGGAATCGGTGGTGTTCACGCTCTGGCCGCCGGGCCCCGAGGAGCGGAAGACGTCGATGCGGAGATCCTTCTCCTCGATCGTGAGATCGATCTCGTCGGCCTCGGGGAGGACGGCGACGGTCGCGGCGGAGGTGTGGATGCGGCCGGCCGCCTCGGTGGCGGGGACGCGCTGCACCCGGTGCACCCCGGACTCGAAGCGGAGTTCACCGAAGGCGCCCGGCCCCGCGACCTTGAAGATCACTTCCTTGAGCCCACCGAGCGTCGCGTCGGAGACGGAGATCGTCTCGATCGTCCATCCGCCATGGCGCTCGATGTAGCGCACATACATCCGGTGGAGGTCGGCCGCGAAGAGTGCCGCCTCGTC
>CAIVJV010000060.1 GCA_903906325.1 uncultured Gemmatimonadota bacterium | reverse complement strand
GCGCGGTGCGAGCAGGTGCTCACCGAGGTCACGGCGCTCGTCGCACGCCTCGGCGGCACCGTGGCGGGGGAACATGGGGATGGTCGGCTCCGCACCCCGCTCCTCGCACAGGTCTGGCCCGCGGCCGCGCGCACCCTCTTCGCGGCGGTCAAGGCGACCTTCGATCCGGCCGGGATCCTGAACCCCGGGGTGAAGGTGCCGGTCCCCGGGGCGCGCGCCCTCGAGACGATGAAGGTGGACCCCGCGCTCCCCGCCCTGCCCGCCGCCGCCCGCGAGGCGCTCGACGCCATCACGCGAGAGCGGGGGTGGGCGCGGCATCGCCTCGACCTGATCCCCGCCGCCCCCTAGGGGGCCCACGCTATCTTTCCCGCTCGACCTCAGCCTCTCCCGCGATGCCGCACTTCCATACCGAGCCCCGGATCACCGTCCTCGCGCGCCCGCAGTTCGCGGAGCCGGCGCATCTCCCCGTCCAGTGGATCGGCGAGGGGACCGACGGCGAGCGGCTCGCGGAGTTCGCGGGGCGGCTCTGCTACATGAGCCAGAAGAACCCGGCGAATCGCACGACGCGGGACTATCTCGAGAACATCAAGAAGCAGGGCCATGGGTCGGTGCTCGAGCATGCGAACTACTCGCTCCTCCTCGAGGGGATCAGCCGCTCCCTGACGCATGAGCTCGTGCGGCACCGGGCGGGGTTCGCGTACTCACAGCTCTCCCAGCGCTACGTGGACGAATCGGATGCGGCGTTCGTGGTCCCGCCGGCGATCCTCGGCGACGAGGCGTTGGTCGCCGCCTGGAAGGCCCAGATCGAGAGCGCGCAGGCCACCTACGTCGCGCTCGTCGACCAGCTGATGGCCCGCTATCAGTGGGTGGACGACAAGGTCCACCGGCGGAAGATGGCGCGTGAGGCGGCGCGCGGCGTGCTCCCCAACTCGACCGAGACGAAGATCGTCGTGACGGGGAACGCGCGCGCCTGGCGCACGATGTTGGAGCTCCGGTCGAGCGAGGCGGCGGAGTTCGAGATCCGCCGGATGGCGATCGCGACGCTGCGCGTGCTGCAGCGCGAGGCGCCGGCCTTCTTCTCCGATTTCGAGATCTACGTCGCGGCCGATCGGGTCGAGGCCGCGCGGATCGTCTACCACAAGGTCTGAGTCCCGCTCACTCCTCGTAGTCGGCGCCGTCGGCCTCGCGCAGCGCGCGCAGCGCATCGGCGTCGCGACCCGGGCGCGCCACGGGGAGCTGGAAGCGCAGGGCGCGCCGCGTCCCCTCGGGCCATTCGACCTGCACCAGTCCGGCGAGCGCGCGGCGGATCGCCTGCCCGCCCTCGACGAGGAGCTCCGCCGCCGTCTCCTTGAGCACGGTGAGCGGGATCGCGAGGTCGGCGCGGATCATCTCCCCGGTGGAGGCGTCGCGCCAGGCGGCATCGCCCACCGCGCCCCGCTCCGACGAGACGGTGAGGTCGCGGAGCGCATCCGGACGGCGCTGGACCTTCTGCGCCTCGATCGAGGCGGCGAGGGCGAGGGCGAGCGATTCGGCGGTCGGGGTCCCGTAGAGCGTGACCACCTCGCGGCTCGGCGTCTCGAGCGACGCCTCCGACGCCACGGAGTTCACCCGCGCGATCGGCGCCGCGCCGGCCTCCTGCTCCTCCAACGTCACCGTGACATCGAACATCGGCATCGCTCCACCCACGTGTGAGGTGCAGGCGCGTCGATCGGCCCCTCCGCCCTCGCGCCACGCTGCACTATCCTTTCTACCCGCGACCCGCAGGAAATGTCACGCGGTGTCCTCGCGCTTTGCCCCTCCCTCCCGTCTCGATGCCGTCACGATCCGCCTCCGCGCTCACCCTCCTCGTCGTCAGCCTCACCCTGGGGATCCCAGCGGGGCTCCCCGCACAGTCGCCGACTCGGGTGACGACCCGCACGACCACCCCGGCGACCACCCCGACGCGCCAGCCGAACCCGATGGGGGTGATCCCCGTCCTCGAGTACCATCTCGTCGGCGATCGTGAGTCCCGGTGGTCGCGACACCGCGACCGTTTCGCCCAGGACCTCGCCCTCCTGCATGCGCGCGGATACCGCCCCATCACGGTGCGGCAGCTGGTCGAGAAGCGGATCGACGTCGGGCCCGGCCTCTCGCCCGTGGTGATCACCTTCGACGATGCCTCCCCCGGACAGTTCCGCTATGTGCGACGCGGGGAGACCCTGGTGGTCGATCCCACCTCGGCGCTCGGGATCTGGGAGGCCTTCGCGGCCAAGCACCCCGAGTGGAAGGGGCGCGCCGTCTTCTGCATGCTCCCCTCCGCGACCGAGGGGCATGCCTTCTTCGGCGACAAGGGGATCCAGGGTCAGGCGACGGCGTGGCGTCTGCCGAAGGTCCGGTATCTCGCCGAACAGGGGCACGAGCTCTGCAGCCACACCCTCTGGCATGCGAATCTCGGCACGATGAGTGACACCGGCGTGCAGGAGCAGATCGCGCGCGCGCAGCTCGCGGTGGACTCCGCCGGGACCGGGGTGCAGATGCGCACCCTCGCCCTCCCCCTCGGGATCTGGCCGAAGAATCGGGCGCTGCTGCGCTCGGGGAGTTGGACCGACCCGCGCTCGACGCGCACGACGCGCTACACCCTCGATGCGATCCTCATGGTGGCGGGGGGCCCGTCACCGAGTCCCTTCGACCCCCGGTTCGACCCGATGGCGATCCCGCGGGTGCAGGTCGTCGGGAACGCGCTGGAGCAGCTCTTGGACCGACTGGAGGCGACCGGGACGCGCTATGTGGCGGGGCGCTAGAGCTTCCACTGCTTGAGGGTCCCGAGCGCGCTGCTCAGCGCGCTCCGCTCCTGCTCGGAGGTCGCCGTCGCGAGCAGCATCTCGTACGTCCCGATCGCGAGCTTCATCGCCACCGGGTCGTTCTCCGCGCTCGCGACGCTCGCCGCGTTGTCGGCGAGGGCGGCGTGGGCGAGCTTGTCGTCCGGGAAGCGGGTGGTGACCTGATGCCAGCGCTGCATGCGGCCACGCGGGGCGGGCTCGGTGAGGGCCCAGAGGTGCCAGGCGCCACGGTTCGCGGGATCCGCCGCCATCGCTCGGGCGGCGATCTCCCCCACGACATCGGGCCCACGTCCGGTGAGCCAGTAGGCGTTCGCGAGGGCGACGAGCGCCGCGGCGTTCTCCGGCTCGCGCTCCACGACGCGCTCGTACACCGGGCCCGCGACCTCGTGCATCTCCCGATAGGGTTCCACGGCGGCGATCAGCGCGGCGGTATCCCGGGTCTCGGCGCAGACGGCGTCGAGGCGGGCGAGGAGTCTGGGGATGTCGGCGTCGGCGTGATAGTCGCGGACGATGGCGGCGACGGCGGACTGTGGGGTGCTCGCGGACATGCGAGGAAGCTAGCGGCGAGGCGTGATCCGGACCCTCTCGGCGTTGGCGAGGGTTGCGCTCCGCCCGGGGGCGCCCCAGTTTCCAGTGACCGCCCGATGCGATGAGGCCGTTGCCCACCCTATCGGTTGCGCTCCCAGACATATCCCCCGCCCGCGCAGTTCGCGCGGCGACCCCCGGCGATCGTGCCGGGTTCCGGCCGGATCGGTCAGGACGCTCGCTCCACATTCTTTCTCGTTGGATCGCGGCCGCCGTACCGCAACGACCCTCCCGGGTCCCTATCCACTCTGCATGACCGAACGTCGTCGTCCGCCCAGCCGTGGGCGTGGTGCGCGCCCGAAAGCCGGGGCCACCTCGGACGCTCCGCCGCAAGACATCGATCCCTACCGCGACGCCGCGGCCCCCGCGGAGCCCCCCGCCCCTTCGGCGGAGGCCCCCGTGAAGCGGCCCCGCGGACGTCCGCGGAAGGTGAAGCCCGCTGAGGAGGGTGCGGCGCCCGCGGCGCCGGCCGCTGAGACGCCGGCCCGCCCGATCCCCGCCGAGCCGTCCGACCGGCCCTCCGGCGAGCGTGAGGCGGTGCGCGAGGAGCACGCCCCGCGCGCGAACGGGGGCGAGGGCGCCCCGACCGAGGGACGCCCCTTCCGTCCGTGGCAGGAACGCGGGGAGCGCGGGGACCGCGGTCATCGCTTCGACCGGAACGACCGGAACGACCGGAACGATCGGAACGACCGCAATGGGCGGCGCGGCCGGCGGCAGCGCGGGCGCGGCCGTGGCGGGCGGAACAGCGGTGGGTTCGAGCGCTTCGAGCGGCAGCAGAATGGTCAGGGGCAGGAGGGGGGCGAGTTCCGCGACGCGGCGCCGCATGCCCCGCCGCAGCCCCTCGTCGTGGATGGCGAGACGACGGGATGGTTCGACCCCGCGCGCGACGCGGGCTTCGTCCGCCGCCCGGAGTTCAGCTACCTGAACGAGCCCGGCGACGCCTATGTCCCGGCCTACTTCGTCCGGCAGTTCGGGCTTCGTCGCGGTGATGCGATCATCGCGCGCACCGGACACGACCACCGCGGACGCATCGTCGTCGCGGAGATCGTCTCGGTCAACGGGAGCGCGCCGCAGGAGGGGGTGCGCCGCACCGACTTCCAGGCGCTGATCGCCTCGTACCCCGAGCGGCACCTCCGGCTCGAGACCGGGAGCCCGGCGAAGGGCGGGCCCGAGCTCACGCGCCGCGCGATAGATCTCATCGCGCCGATCGGCTTCGGCCAGCGCGCCCTGATCGTCGCGCCGGCTCGCGCCGGCAAGACGATGCTCATGCAGGCGATCACCGAGGGGATCGCGCAGAACCACCCGACCGCGACGCTCCTCATCCTCCTCGTGGACGAGCGTCCCGAGGAGGTGAGTGAGGCGATCTCGTGGGGCGTCGGGGAGGTCGTGGCGTCGAGCTTCGACCAGCCGGCCAAGCGGCACGTCGAGGTGGTGGAGATGGTGATCGAACGCGCACGCCGCCTGGTCGAGATGGGACAGGACGTCGTGATCGTCCTCGACTCGCTCACCCGCATGGCGCGCGCCTTCAACACCGCGGAGCGCGGCACCGGGCGCACCCTCTCGGGTGGGCTCGACACCTCGGCGATGGCGCGCCCGAAGGCCTTCTTCGGCTCGGCGCGCAACATCGCGCCGGCGCACGGGGGCGGCTCCCTCACGATCATCGCCACCGCGCTCGTCGAGACCGGCTCGCGCATGGACGATGTGATCTTCGAGGAGTTCAAGGGGACCGGGAACTGCGAGATCAAGCTCGACCGGTCACTCGCCGAGAAGCGGATCTTCCCCGCCTTCGACATCGCGACCTCCGGGACGCGTCGCGAGGAGAAGCTCTACAAGGCGGAACAGATCGACAAGATCTACACGCTCCGCCGCGGGCTGCAGCAGATGCCGCCGCAGGCGGCGATGGAGTGGCTCGTCAAGCGGATCGCCGGCACGGTGAGCAACGACGCCCTGCTCGCGGGGCTCTAGCGCCGCACGCGATCGTACAACAACGCGGTGGCCCTGACGCCCCGGTCGAGATTCTCCACGGAGATCCACTCGTCCGGGGCGTGGGCGTTCTCCCCGGGGAGGCCGAAGCCCATGAGGAGCACCGGCGCGCCGAGGATGCGCGCGAAATCCCCGACGACGGGGATCGAGCCCCCCTCACCGGTGATCACGGGCTCGCGGCCGAAGGCGGCACCCAGCGCCTCGCGCGCCGCATCGACGAGCGGTCCGCCGAGGGTGGCGCGCCAGGGACGGCCGCCGTGCAGGAGTCGCACGGCGACGCGCACCCCCGCCGGTGCGACCGCATCGACATGCGCCTGCATCAGTGAGCGGATGCGCTCGGGGTCCTGATCGGGGACCAGACGGCAGCTCACCTTCGCCATCGCCTTGGCCGGGAGCACCGTCTTCGCCCCCTCGCCGGTGTAGCCGGAGAGGAGGCCGTTCACCTCACAGGTGGGGCGGGTCCAGAGGCGCTCGAGCACGGTATGGTCCGCCTCGCCGCCAAGTGCGGGGGCACCGACCTCCGTGAGGAAATGCGCCTCATCGAAGGGGAGCTGCCGCATCCCCGCGAGCACATCGGCGGACCAGGCGCGCACATCGTCATAGAAGCCGGGGATCGCGACACGCCCCGTGTCATCGTGGAAGGTCGCGAGGATCCGGGCGAGCGCCATCGCGGGATTCACCACCGCGCCACCATACGACCCCGAATGGAGATCCTGCGCGGGCCCCTGCACATCGAGCTGGAAGTAGGCGAGCCCACGGAGGGAACTCAGGATGCTCGGGACCCCCGGCGCGAACATCGCGGAGTCGGAGATGATCACGCCATCACAGGCGAGGCGCTCGGCCTGCGCCGCCACGAAGGCCTCGAGATGCTCGGAGCCGACCTCCTCCTCGCCCTCGAGGAGGACGAGGACGTTCACGGGGAGCGTCCCGCGCACCGCGAGATGCGCCTCGAGCGCATGCAGATGGATGAAGACCTGGCCCTTGTCGTCGACGCTCCCGCGCGCGAAGAGCTTGCCGTCACGGATCGTCGGTTCGAAGGCCGGCGAGGTCCAGAGCTCGTGCGGCTCGGGGGGCTGCACGTCGTAGTGGCCGTAGATCAGGATGGTCGGCGCGTCGGGGCCCGCCTGCCGCCACTCGGCGAGGACGATGGGATGTCCCGCGGTGGGGTGTGTGTGGACGGTGAAGCCGATCCGTGCGAACTGCGCGTGCAGCCAGGCCGCGGCGTCCGCGACATCCCCCGTGTGCTCGGAGCGCGCACTCACGCTCGGGATGCGGAGGAAGGCGAAGAGGTCGTCGAAGGCGCGCGCCCGGTTCGCGGTGAACCACTGGTCGAGGGCGGGGTCGAGCGTCGGCATGAGCGGATCCGGGGAACGAGTGATCAGGGCGTCGCGGCGGTGTCGGGCCAGGTGCCGCGCCATCCGGTGAGCATCCACCCTTGGCGGCGGCCGATCTCCCGCCCGTCGCGGCGGAGCGGGAGCTCCGCCCCGGCGCGCACCGACTCGAAGTGATCGAGGAGCGCGGTGATCGGCGCGGGGATCTCCCCGTCACGTGGTACCCCGAGCACGACGAGGAGCGAGTCCCCAGGTCGCGCGGTCTCGGCGAAGCGCGGCCAGAGGTCGAACTGGTTGGGACGGCTCCCGAGGTTGAGCGCGGAGACCAACGGCTGCCCGGGGAGATGGAAGGTGAGCATCGCCGCATCCTGATACCGATTGGCGGCGACCGCGGTGTTCGGGGGGACGGCGAGTGCGGTGGCCAGCTCGGCCCATCCATGCGCCTGGTTCACCGGATCGCGGCTCCCAGGGAGCTCGACCAGCGGACGCACCACATGCGCGAGGAGGAGCACACTCAGCGCCGCGGCGAGCCGCACCGCCCGCCGCTCCCAGAGGCTCCGCATCCCCGGCACCCGCGCCGCGAGCAGGATCACCCCAGGCACCCACGCGATGGCCGGCCAATTGGCCTCGACGCGTTTGCGCGTGGCACTGATGACGAAGAAGGCGAGACAGCAGAGCGCGACGCCCGCGAGGGCCAGGCGACGGGGGTCGCGCTCGGAGGCGCGCGCACGAAGCGGCGCGAGGATCGCCGCGAGCAGGAGCCCGAAGAGGATCGGGGAGACGAGCGCCGCCTGCCCGACGACGAGGCCGAGCTGCCGGTCGAGGAGCGACTCCGTGGCGCCTCCCCCGAACCCATGGCCGAGCTGGAAGCGGAAGGCGATCCACTCGTGGGAGGCATTCCAGAGCAGGACGGGGACCATCACGAGGGAGGCGACCCCCACCGCGAGCCAGGGCCCCCGCTCGCGCAGCCGCGGCCGCAACGTCGGCGCCACGAGCATCGTGAGGGTCAGTCCCATCGGGATGAGGATCCCCGTGAACTTCGACGCCATCGCGATCCCGATGGCGACACCCGCGCCGAGCCACCAGCGCGTGGCCATCGCACTCCCGCTCGGATGGGAGAGGGCCTGCACCACGCCGCAGAGGGTCCAGGCGATCCCCATGAGCAGCGGGGCGTCCGGGGTCGCCAGGACCATCCCCACCGCGACGATCGGCATCGCGGCGAAGGCGAGGAGCGCGTACACCGCCGCCCGCGGCCCGGCCAGCCGATCCGCCGTCCACGCGATCGCCGCCGTCGCCAGCGTACCAGCCACGTTCGGGAGGAGCCGCACCCCGAGCGGCGTGTCACCCACCAGCGCGGTGCCCCCGGCGATCAGCCAGGCGATCATCGGTGGGTGGTCGAAGTACCCCCCGGCGAGCTGCCGCGACCAGGTCCAGTAGTACGCCTCGTCGGGCACGAGCGGGACGCTCGCCGCGAAGACGAGGCGGAGGAGGAGGATGCCGAGGAGCGCCCCCCAGATACGGGGCGCGCGCTCCGACGGTTGGGCGGCCGAGTGCGCCATGGTATCCTCAATCTACCCATGGCGAATCGTCTCGCGGGCGCCTCGAGCCCGTACCTCCTGCAGCACGCCGACAACCCCGTCGACTGGTACGAATGGGGCCCCGAGGCCTTGGCCGAGGCGGCGCGCACCGACCGGCCGATCCTCCTCTCCATCGGCTACGCCGCCTGCCACTGGTGCCACGTGATGGCGCACGAGTCGTTCGAGGATGCGACGACGGCGCGCCTCATGAACGAACACTTCGTGAACATCAAGGTCGATCGTGAGGAGCGCCCTGACCTCGACTCGATCTACATGCAGGCGGTGCAGGCGATCACCGGGCACGGCGGGTGGCCGATGACGATGTTCCTCACCCCGGACGGCGTCCCCTTCTATGGTGGCACCTACTTCCCGCCGGAGGACCGCCATGGGATGCCCTCATTCCAGCGCGTGCTCGTCTCCGTCTCCGAGGCGTGGCGGCATCGGCGGGATGAGGTGCTGCAGGGGGCGGCCTCCCTCCGCGCGATCTACGCGGCCGCCGAAGGCCCCACCACCGGCGACCGTGCGCTGAGCGCCTCGCGCCTCGACGACACGTTGCGCGCGATGCGCAGCTGGTTCGATCGCGAGCATGGGGGGTTCGGCGGCGCGCCCAAGTTCCCGCAGACGCAGGTCCTCGATGCCCTCCTCCGCTTCCATCGGCGCACGGGTGACGCCGAGTCGCTCGCGCATGTGCGCGTCTCGTTCGAGCAGATGGTCGCCGGCGGGATCCACGACCAGATCGGCGGCGGCTTCCATCGCTACACCGTGGATGGCGCCTGGCAGATCCCACACTTCGAGAAGATGCTCTACGACAACGCGCTGCTCGTGCGGTTGGCCGTGGACCTCTGGCAGGTGACGCACGACCCGGCGTATCGCGCCGTCGCCGAAACGACCGTGCGCTGGCTCGCGCAGGAGATGACCGATCCCCGCGGCGGGTGGTACGCCTCCCTCGATGCCGACAGCGAGGGACAGGAAGGGCGCTTCTACGTCTGGTCGCTCGCCGAGTTCCGCGCGGTCGCGGGCGAGGATGCCGCACTCGCCGAGGCGCATTGGGGGCTCACGGCGGGCGGGAACTTCGAGGGGGCGAACATCCCACATGTGGCGCGGCCACTCGCGGCGGTGGCCTCGTCCCTCGGGATCACCGGGGACGAGGCCGCGATGCGCCTCGAGCGAGCCCGCGCCGCGCTCTACGCGCATCGAGCACACCGCGTCTGGCCGGGCCGCGACGAGAAGGTGCTCGCGGGGTGGAATGGCCTCATGTTGCGCGCGGTGGCCGAGGGGGCACGTGTCCTCGACGAGGCGGCGTGGCGCGCGCTCGCGATCGCGAACGGCACCTTCCTCCGGGACCAGATGGTGCGCGACGGGCGCGTCTGGCGGAGTTGGCGCGATGGCCACGCCGCGATCCCTGGGTTCCTCGAGGATCATGCCGCCGTGGCCCTCGGCTTCCTCTCGCTGCACGATCTGACCGGCGAGGCGTCCTGGCTCGACGAGGGACTCCGGCTCGCCGCGACGACGGTCCAGTCCTTCTGGGACGCCGAGGCGCAGGCGTTCTTCGATACCGCGCATGACGCCGAGCGATTGGTCACCCGGCCGCGCGATGTGACGGACAACGCGATCCCGAGCGGGACCTCGCTCGCGCTCGAGTTACAGACCGAGGTGGCGCGGCGCACCGGCGACCCGACGGCGCATCACCGCGCGCATTACGCGCTCTCGACGCTCGCCATGCCGATGCAGCGGAGCCCACTCGCCTTCGGCCACCTGCTTGGCGTGGCGGAGCGATTCATCCACGGCGCTCCCGCCGGGGCGATCTGCGGGCCGGATGGGTGTGTGCTGCCGGTCCGCTAAAGGTCGGCGCAGCTCTTGTTGATCTGCTGGCAGTCGCCACAGATCAGCTTGCACTTCCGCCAGGAGAGGTTGGTCGAGCCGCAGTAGTCGCAGGGCTCACCCTGGGCCGGACCATCGGGGATGTTCGTCATCGCGGGAGTTCGTGTTCGGCGGTATCGACGCGCTCGAAGGCCCGCGCCGGCTCTGCCTTGAAGATCGTGAAGAGATACCAGAGCGAGGGGAGCAACACCACCATCCCTCCGGCGACGCCGATGAGGACGACACGCAGCGTGGCGGTGGGCGCGGCCGCGCTCGCGATGGTGTGCACGCCCGGGATCATCGCGGGGAACTGCGCGAGTCCCCACCCCCAGACGATCCCACTC
>CAIVJV010000059.1 GCA_903906325.1 uncultured Gemmatimonadota bacterium | reverse complement strand
GGGAACTACCAGTCGTACATCGAGGACTTGAAGCGCCGGAAGGGGCCCGATGCGGACCAACCGCATCGGTTGAAGTTCAAGCCATTGGTGCGGTGAGATGGGAGGGCGAGCTGGGCGGCGTCTCCTCGGTATCGGATGCGTCCTCGCACTCGCCTCGCCCGTGCTCGCCCAAACCACCCAAAACCCCTCCCCGATGGTGGAGACGACGCGTCGGCATGAGCGTCTCTCGCGTAGCGAGGACCCGGGGCGTCGGCTCACGATCGATGCGGTCCTGCCCACCGCCGTCGAGTTGTTCATCCCGGCTCGCGCCCTACGTGCCGGACAGGCCCCGCTCCTCATCCACATCATGGGGGCGACCTGGCTTCCCGCCCGCGCTGCGGCGACGATGCGTGAGCCGGTCATCGTCGCGGCGGTGCACCTCGGCGGCGGCTCGGCGAGCAACGAGCGACCGTTCGTCGCGGATCCCCTGCGGTTCCGCGAACTTCTCGCGACGATCAGGCGACGGCTCGAGGCGGACCCTGGAGCGCCACGCATCTCGGGGGTCCACCTCAGTGCCTGGAGCGCGGGCTATGGCGCGGTGCGACAGATCGTCCGGGATCCTTCGAACGTCGCCCAGCTTTCGGGCGTCCTGCTCCTCGATGGGTGCCATACGAGTTATCTGCCAGACGGCACGCCGATCGCTGCGGGCGGAGCGTTGGATACGGTCGGGCTCCTCCCGTTCCTGACCCTCGCGCGCGAGGCGGAGCGTGGGGCGCTGCGATTCGTGATGACGCACTCGGAGGTCTTTCCCGGCACCTTCGCCTCGACCACCGAGTGCGCAGATTGGCTCCTCGAGCGGCTCGCGCTGCGGCGCACGCCCGTCCTCGAGTGGGGGCCGATGGGGATGCAACTGCTCAGCCGCACGCGGTCCGGCGGATTCGAGGTCCTCGGCTTCGCCGGGAACTCGGCCCCCGATCATCTGGATCACCTGCACGGGATGGCGGGCTTCCTTCCAAGCCTCTTGCGACCGCGCTGAGGTCATGAGGCGGGCGCCATGCCCCCCTTCAGGATCGGCTAGGGTGTCACGTCGCGCACCAGCCGGTCGATCGCGGCGAGGCCGGCCTCCCCCACATCGAGACTCTGCGCATTGACATAGAGTCGGATGTGGGCCGCGCAGACCTCGGCGGACATCTCTTGGGCGTGGGCCCGTACGTAGGCTCGACTCGCCTCGGGATGATCGAAGGCGTACTGCACCGAGGCGCGGATGGCGCGTTCCACGGCCGTGACGGTCTCGGCATCGAGATCGGCCCGCGCGCAGATCCCGGCGAGTGGGACCGGGAGTCCGGTCTCCGCTTCCCACCATTCGCCGAGGTCGATGACCTTCACCAACCCATGATCGGCATAGGTGAAGCGGCTCTCATGGATGATGAGACCGGCGTCGACCTCGCCATCGCGCACCGCCGCGAGGATCGCGTCATACCGCATCTCGACCGTCTCCGCGATGGCCGGGGCCGCGGTGCGGAGCAGGCGATACGCCGTGGTCTCCCGTCCCGGGATGGCGACGCGCCCACGCACCGCCGCTTCGAGGGACCTCGGGGTGCGCGCGACGACGAGCGGCCCGACGCCATAGCCGAGTGCGGCACCGCTGCGGAGCAGGCGATAGCGATCCCCGACCCCGGCGAAGGCCCCGACGCTCAGTTTGGTGAGATCGAACTCGCCATGATGCGCCCGGCGATTCAGCTCCTCGATGTCGAGGAGGACGGGACGGATCGTGACGGGGGTCTCGACCAGTCCATGCGAGAGCGCATGGAAGGCGAAGGTGTCATTGGGGCAGGGGGAATAGCCGAAGGTCAGCGTACGCATGCGGCCACGTCCGAGACGATCCGTGGGGTGGCGTGGATGATCGCCGCGCACGCCGCATCGAAGCGCCAGCGGCCGCGGTCGGTCTCCTCGATCTCGTTCGAGATCGCGCGCACCTCGACGGCGGGGATGTTCGCGACCGCGGCGGCACGGAGCACCGCGAACCCCTCCATCGCCTCCACGTCGACGTCGCGTGTCCCGTTGACGGATGCACTCGTCCCGATGATCGACGGGCGCGCCTCAGGGATCGCGCGTCGTACCGCCTGGATGAGTCGCGCATCTGGGCGCACGGTGTGTGGCGCCCACTCCGGGCCGACGCCGAGGTCCGCATAGACGCTCTCGGTCCCCACGATCAGGGCACCCAGGGGGATCCCACTCGCCCGACGCGCCCCGGCGATCCCCACATGCACGATCGCCGCGGGCGGTTCGGCGGCGATGGCGGCGCTGGTGGCGATCGCGGATTCCACCGGTCCCACCCCACAGACCAGCGTGCGCCATCCCCCTGACGGTGCGAGCTCACGCGCCGTCGCCGCGATCACGAGGATCCGCGTGAGGTCGGTCATCGCTGATGGATCAGTGATCGTGACGCATCATCGTCCCACGCGCGACGCCGAGGTGATGGCGCGTGTGATGCTCGCCGACCGTCATGAGGCCGATGAACCCGAGTCCGCGGATGCGGGCCACGCTCTTGGCATCTCCGGGGGTGGTCGAGGTGACGGTCACCGTGACGCCCTCCGCGATCTCCTGGGTCACCCAGGTGAGGCCCCCGCCGCGCATCATCGACCCATGCTCCTTCGCCATCCGCCGGATGGCATCACGCACGCGCCCCGCGCCCGTCACCGTGAAGGTCGCTCCCCCAGTGACGGGTCGCATGGTGACCTGTGCCCGCAGCGTGAGGTCGTCCATGTCGATGAGATGCTGCCGCAGCGCCTCGAGATCGACCTTCGACCACTCCGTCGTGGGATCGGCCTCGAGGATCCGGACGATCTCCGCGATCGCGGCGAAGGCGGCCTGGCCGGTCTGTGTGGCTGCGGTGGGCGCCACGGCGGTCCCTGCCGCCGGCTGCGCTGCAGCGCCATGGTCGTGCGACATCCCGGGGGCGTGGGTCATCCCCTGTGCGGCGAGGGAGAGGGGTAGGGCGAAGGCGAAGGCGAAAAAGAGGGGGCGCATAGAGACAGGTGTCAGGTATCAGGTTGCAGATATATCAAAGGTATCGCTGTGGCCCGAGGGCGACCCTTCGCCACGCTGTGCCCCGATCACGACGGCGCTGAGCCGCTGTGCGGCGGTGGCCAGGAGCAGGGCGGTACCGAGGGCACGCCATCCGCCGCGGCGTGGATGGGCCGCGAGCCGAACGGCCTGTCGTCGGGCGAAGTGCACGAACCCCGCGAAGACCTCGGCCTCGGCGTGACGGATCGTCACCTGTGTGAACCCGGCCGCGGTGAGAGTGGGGACGATCTCTTCGACGGTCCAGAGGTTCTCGGTCGGGATGCCCGCACGATGCGCCTGCCGTGCGACGCGCTCGCGATCCTCCGCATGCCGGAGCGCGATGTCGAAGCTCCCGAACCGCGTGCCGGGCCGAGTGTTCGCACCGAGCCGCTGCAGCCATCGCGCGCGTGTCCTGATGTGATAGGCGACGTCGACTGCGACGACGGCATCCATTCGCTCGATCCCGTCGCGCGCGGTGACGGACTCCGCCGTGCGCGTCTGCACCGTGATCCGCCCACCGAGCCCCCATCGGTCGATGCGGTCCCGTGCGGTCGTCGCGAGGGTGGGGTTCGGCTCCACGGCGGTCACCCCCGCCACCCCGAACTCCCGCACCCAGAGGGCGGGGGAGTCACCGGCCCCGCACCCGACGTCGAGCACGTGGTCGCCGGTCCGGAGCCCGGCGGCGCGTCCCACCTGTCGTGCGAGCGCTGCGGCCGCCTCGGGATACCGGGTGGTCCGCTCCCACCACCCGAGGTTCATCCACCGCGTCGCCCCATCCCGCCCATTCAGGAGGCTGGGATCGACGACGACCTCATCCACCGGTGATCACCCAATTCAGCGTCAGGGTGTGGTTCGACTCGTTCGCGCTCCGGCTCGCGATCGGATTCCAGAGGTTCATATACCCGATGTCGAGGCGTTGGCGCGGCGTGAGCGGGAGTCCGACCCCTCCACCGAGGCGGTTCTGCGTGAGCCGCGCGGCGGGCCCACCCTGCCCGATGTTGACGAAGAGCTCCTCTTGGACGAAGAGCGTCACACGACGGTCATCGAGGGTAAAGAGGGTCGGGAGCTGTCCGCGGCCCATCAGGCGCACGCGATTCTGATAAGTAGGACGCTCCCAGTCGCCGTCCACGAGTGGATAGATCCAGCGCTGCTCGGTCCGGATGCGATGCTGGATGCCGAGATCCCCGAGGGTGTAGGCGATGTGCAGTTGTTGCCAGAGCCGATGCTCGCGGAGCGGTGTCGCCGTAGGGAGCTCCCCGTAGGGCGCGGTCGCCGCATAGGTGTAGCCAGCACCGGCTCGGACCCCCTCGACGATCGTCCACAGGATCCCCG
>CAIVJV010000058.1 GCA_903906325.1 uncultured Gemmatimonadota bacterium | reverse complement strand
GGATGGTGAGGGCCTGGCGGGAGACGCCCCGCGCATCGCGTTGCCCGGTGGCGGCCGCATAGAAGCGCATCTGCGACATCAGGAGACGCGAGGCGCCCAGCCCGACGAGCCCGAGGAGGACGATCGTCACCACCAACTCGATCAGGGTGAAGCCGGACCGGCACCTCACGAGAAGAGCGATCCGGCGGCAGCGAGACCGCGGTCGACCGAGAGGGTGTCGGGGCGCAGCGCGGGATCCACCGGCCGGATGATGATCCGCACGCGGAGGATCGCCGGCGTCGGGCTGGTGGTCGAGACACACCGATCATGGAGGTAGCGCGGGAGGATCGTGACGCGCGTGCATCCCCCGCCCTCCGCATCGGTGGCGATCGCGGCCAGCGGTCGCGTCGCATAGAGGTCGACCGCCGTCGAGAGGGCGGCGGCGCGGTCCACGCCCGTCGCGACCGCGCGGGCCCGGACTGCGTACTGCAGCGTGACGGCGCTGTGCACCGTCGCGAGGAGGCCGAGCAAGGTCACGGCCACGATGACCTCCACGAGGGAGGCCCCTCGGCGCAGGCCTCGTCTGGCCACCGATCGGGCGGGCGTGGTCATCGGCGTCGCACGATCCCCGTCGCCGAGCGCTCGATGACGAATCGGGCGCCCTCCCCCGAGACGGTCACGGTGAGGGCCCGGTCGGCCCGCCCATCCGGGAAGATCGTGATCCCATCCGCGGGCTCGAGGGCGAGGGTGGCCTCGAGATCCGACCGCGCGCCGAAGCTCCGGGCGCGCACGATGCGCGTGGTGTCGGCGCGCGACACGATCTGCAGGGTCCCGGCGCGCAGCCGGATCCGCATCGGGGTCCGCTGGCGCGCGGCCACCTGGGTCGCCTCCGCCACCATCCCCTCGACGACCGTCCCGGCCCGCAGGACCCGATCGCGCCGTACCACGGTGCCGACCGAGATCCCGGCGATGGTCGCCAGGATCCCGATGATCACGACGACCGTGAGCAGCTCGATGAGCGTGAACCCCCGGCGCACGCCCCCGTGGGACCCCACGTCCTTCACCCGTCGGCGAGCGCGCCGGACGCGAGCCCCCGGCGTGCCGCGTCGAGGACCCGCGATCGGACCTCCTCGAGCGAGCCACCGATGAGCGCGCCCGAGGCCCGCGCATGTCCCCCCCCACCGAACTGGGTGGCCAGCGCGTGCACGTTCACCCCCGCCATGCTGCGGAACGAGACCTTCACCTGCCCCGTGGGCAGCTCCCGGAAGAGGAGGGCCAACCGCACGCCCGCGATCGAGCGGGGATGCTCCACGATCCCATCGAGATCCTCACTCGTCGCGCCATGCGTCTCCAGGAGCCCCTCGCGGATGCTCACCCAGGCGATCCCGTGTTCGAGATCGGCCTCGAGGGTCTCCAGCGCGTCGCGCAGGAGCCGCACCCGTCCGAGCGGGACGCTCCCGTAGATGCGCGCGTACATCTGCTCGGGGTTCACTCCCGCCTGCAAGAGCGCGGCCGCCACCGTGAGACAGCGCGGCGAGGTGTTCCCGAAGCGGAACCCGCCGGTATCGGTCACCAGCGCGGTGTAGAGCGCCTCGGCGATCGGGGGGGTGATGGCGAGCCCGAGGACCTGCGCCAGGTCGAAGATCAACTCCGCGGTCGCGCAGGCCGAGGTATCACTCACCATCACGGTGCCCGGGGGTTCCTCCCCGGGGAGATGGTGATCGATCACCAACGCATCCTGCGGGAGCCCGCGCACCGTGCTCGCGAGGTTCCCGAGGCGCTTCAGATCGCTGATGTCGAGGACGATCAGTCGATCGACCTGCCGGAGCGCCGCGCCCCCGTCGGCCGACCGCTCCTCGACGTCGTCACCCAGCAGCCACCGGAACCCCTCGGGCCAGGGCGTGGGATTCACGACGATCGCGCGGATGCCGAGCTGCCCGAGGAGCCGCGCGAGGGCGGCCTGCGAGCCGCAGCCGTCGCCATCGGCGTTCACGTGGGTGCTGAGCGCCACGGTCATCCCGGGGCGCAGCGCCGCCGCGAGCCGGGTGATCGCCTCGCGGCGCGTCGCCGGGACAGCGAGGAGGTCGGTCATCCGTGGGGCGGCGAGGGGGGGGCGGCGCCTCAGGCGCTGTAGTTGGGCGCTTCGCGCGTGATCGTCACGTCGTGCGGGTGTGACTCACGCAACCCCGCCGGCGTGATGCGCACGAACTCGGCCTCGGTGCGGAGCGCGTCGATCGTCCCGCACCCGGCATAGCCCATCCCGCTCCGGAGCCCGCCGACCATCTGGTAGATCACATCGGCCACGGGGCCCTTATACGGGACGCGCCCCTCGATCCCCTCGGGGACGAACTTCTTCGCGGACATCTCGCCGTCCTGGAAGTATCGATCGGCGCTCCCATCCTGCATCGCGGAGAGCGACCCCATCCCCCGGATCATCTTGAAGCGCCGTCCCTCGGCGAGCACCGACTCCCCCGGGCTCTCCTCGGTGCCGGCGAGCATCGACCCCATCATCACGGTGGAGGCCCCCATCGCGAGCGCCTTCACGATATCGCCGGAGTACTTGATCCCGCCGTCCGCGATGATCGGCACATCCCCGGCCCCCGCCACCGCGTCCATGATCGCCGTGAGCTGCGGGACCCCGATCCCCGTCACCACACGCGTGGTGCAGATGGAGCCGGGGCCCACCCCGACCTTGATCGCATCGACCCCGCGAGCGACGAGCGCCTTCGCGGCCGCCTCGGTCGCGATGTTCCCCACCACGAGCTGCGTCTGGGGGAGCGCCTGCCGCACCTGCTCCGCGGCATCGAGCACCCCCTGCGAGTGCCCGTGCGCGGTGTCGATGATCAGGGCGTCGACCCCGGCATCGACGAGGGCCTTGGCGCGTGAGAGGAAGTCACCGCCCGCGCCGATCGCCGCCGCGACCATGAGGCGCCCCTGCTCATCCTTGGCCGCATTGGGATACTGCCGCCGCTTGTGGATGTCCTTCACCGTGATGAGGCCGATCAGCGTCCCCGCGGCATCGACCACCGGGAGCTTCTCGATCCGGTGCTTGCCCATGATCTGCTCGGCCTCGTCGAGCGAGGTCCCCACCGGCGCGGTGATCAATCCCTCGCGCGTCATCGCGTCGGCGAGCGGGCGATCCAACTGCCGCTCGAACTGGAGGTCGCGATTCGTGATGATCCCGACGAGCTTGCCGGCCCCATCGACCACCGGGACGCCACTGATGCGGAAGCGCCCCATGAGGGCGACCGCCTCCCGGAGCGTGGCCGAGGGCTGGAGGGTGATCGGGTTGCGGATCATCCCGCTCTCGGAGCGCTTCACGCGATCGACCTCGGCGGCCTGCCGGTCGATCGACATGTTCTTGTGGAGGACCCCGATGCCACCGGCGCGCGCCATGGCGATCGCCATCTCCGACTCGGTCACGGTGTCCATCGCCGCCGCGACGAGGGGGACTTGCAGGGCGATCCCGCGGGTGAAGCGGGTGGCGGTCGAGACGTCCTTGGGGTGGACGAGGGAGTGCCGCGGGACGAGGAGGACATCGTCGAAGGTCAGCGCGGCATCCGAGCGGATGCGAGTCGAGGCGTGTGCCATCTCGAATGTTATCGCCCGAGGGTCCCGAATTCCAGCGGGATGGGCCCCGGGGCGCGGGGCGTACCGGGGGCGGTCGTCAGTAGATGTAGACCGGGGTCCCGACCTCGACGATGCGGAAGAGGGTCTCGATGTCCTCGTTCCGCATCCGGATGCACCCATGGCTGACGCTCGTGCCGATGCTCCGGGGATTGTTCGTCCCGTGGATCCCGTAGCCATCCCCCAGGTAGAGGCGATGGTTGCCGAGGACCCCGTCGTACTGGCGCTGGTTGGTGCCGTACGGAGGGATGATGAGTCGTCCGCCGACGATGATCTCCCGCCCGTCGCCGACGTCGTACGGGATCTCACGTCCGTCCAGGGTGCGCAGGACGACGTTGCGCCCGGACACGGTCACGACCCCATTCGTGACGGGGATCGACATCCCCCGTTCGAGGCGGACGAGCCGGAGGCGCTTCTGGCGCGCGAGCTCCACGTAGTGCCAATCGGGGGGGACCCAGAGCGGGGCGACGTCCTTGCGCTCGACCACGAGGCGTCCCCGCGGGGTCTCGAACTTCCAGCGGCGCCCGCCGGCGGTCTGCTCGAGGGTGCGCCCGCTCCCGCTCGCCACGCGGCTCTCGAAGAGCACCCGATCCCCCTCACGGTACGCGATCCGGTTGTCCGCGAGGGCGATCACGAGATAGCGACGCGCGGCGAGGGAGTCACGGTGCCGGCGCGCATCGACGAGGGCGACGATGGAATCGCGCACCGCCTGTTCGCGCTCGCGGGCGGCACGCCACGCCACGGAGTCCGCGACGAGCTGCGTCCGCACCGCCCGCCGCGCGCGGAGCGCGAGCGTGAGGTCATGGCCCGCCACGCCGGCCGCCGCACTGACGAGCGCCGTGACCAGGAGGGCCGCCCCGCGAAGGCGTCGGGTCTGGCGCCCCGACGACCCGTCAGTGGACATAGGCGAGGTCTCCCGCGCGGAGGACGGCGCGGAGCGCCGCGAAATCGGCCCGGAGCACGAGGATCTCGCCGGGGACGGTCGCGGCGGGGAGGGAATCCGCCCCCACGCGGCGCAGGGTCATCCCATCCGCGAGGACGATCGCCTCCGGCT
>CAIVJV010000057.1 GCA_903906325.1 uncultured Gemmatimonadota bacterium | reverse complement strand
CGTCGCAACGACGGGTCGGTGAGCATGATCGGCTTCGCGATGAGTGAGGGGAACCTCGAGCGGATCCTCGCGCATCCGCAGGGGATGGTCGCCTCCGACGGGACGGCCTATGCGATCAGCGGGCCCGCCCGGCGGGGCTCACCGCATCCCCGTGGGGCGGGGAGCTTCGCGCGCGTGCTCGGGCGCTATGTACGCGAACGGAAGACGCTGACGCTCGAGCAGGCGGTGCAGAAGATGACGTCGCTCCCGGCCTCTCGCGTCGGGATCACCTCGCGCGGCCGCCTCGCGATCGGTGCCTATGCCGACGTGGTGGTCTTCGACGCGGACCGCGTGACCGATCGCGCCGACTTCCGGGATCCGTTCCAGTACGCCGAGGGGATCACGGCGACGATCGTGAATGGTGGGCTGGCGTTCGTGGATGGCGGGCGTGGGCTCCGGACGGGGCGCGCGCTCCGTGGGTAGGTCGATCGCGAGCGCCACGGCGCTCGGGCGACGCAGGATGCGGTACGTTCAGCGATCCCTTCTTTCGAGGTCTGAGTGATGCTGTGTCGATTCGTCGGTCGGTCGCGTCTCGCCGTGCTGCTGTCGCTCGGCGCGACGCTCTCCAGCGCGCAGGCGCCGCGCTCCCCTGCGCCCGCCTCGGACCCCCACCTGGCGAAGGCCCTCAAGGTCCTCGCCTCCACGCCGCTGATCGACGGGCACAACGACCTCCCGTGGGCGATCCGCGAGAGCCAGTCGGCGCCGAGCGACGTGGAGGCCTATGACCTTCGGCAGCGCACCGCGGGCCACACCGATCTGGCGCGACTCGCCGCCGGCAAGCTCGGCGGGCAGTTCTGGTCGGTCTACATCCCGGGGGACACGAGCATCGCGCGGCAGGGCTATGCCAAGGTGCAGCTTGAGCAGATCGACATCGCGCGGCGCGTGATGGCGCGCTATCCGGAGCGTCTCGCCTTCGCGTCGAGCGCGGCGGACCTCCGCGCCGCCTTCCAGCGGGGACGGATCGGCGGGGTCCTCGGGATGGAGGGTGGGCACGCCATCGAGAACTCCCTCGGCGCCCTGCGGGCGTTCTATGACTTGGGGGCGCGCTATATGACCCTCACGCACAACCAGACCCTCGACTGGGCCGATGCCGCGACCGGCGTGCCACGCCACGGGGGGCTGACGGCCTTCGGGAAGGAGGTCGTGCGCGAGATGAACCGGCTCGGCATGCTCGTCGACCTCTCGCATGTGGCGCCGTCGGTGATGAGTCAGGCCCTCGAGGTGAGCGAGGCCCCGGTGATCTTCTCGCATTCGAATGCGCGCGCCCTCGCGGATCATCCCCGCAACGTCCCCGACTCGATCCTCCGTCGCCTCCCGAAGAATGGTGGCCTGGTGATGGTCACCTTCGTCCCGGGCTTCACCTCGCAGGCGGTGGTGGAGTGGAATCGCACGCCGGCGGCCCAGCGGCCGGCCGGGGCGGTCGCCCCGCGCGCCACGCTCACCCAGGTGGCCGACCACATCGAGCACATCCGGAAGGTCGCCGGCATCGACCATGTCGGGATCGGGGGCGACTTCGACGGGATCACCGATGTGGTCCAGGGGCTCGAGGACGTCTCGACCTACCCGGCGCTCTTCGCCGAGCTCTCGCGGCGGGGGTGGAGCGAGGGGGATCTCCGGAAGCTGGCCGGCGAGAACATCCTGCGCGCCTTCACCCAGGCGGAGCAGGTGGCGGTCCGCCTGCGCGCCGCGCGGGCGCCGAGCACCAAGACCATCGCCGAGTTGGACGGGCTGCGCCGCTGACCTCGTCGCCCCCGTCGCCAGGCGAGGGGGGGTGGCGGATCAGACGCGGCCGAGGACGGTCGCGGCGCGGGCGCGGAGCCACCGCCGCAGGTCGGTGACGGAGGTCAGCGCGTCGGCGCCGATCTCCGTGATCACCTCGCCGTACGACGCCGCGCCGCTCCCGCCCACCACCAGCCCGACCTCCCCAGGGAGGAGCGAGCGCAGCGTGCGCAGCTCACCCGCGATGCGCGGGTCGTCGGTGGGATACACGATGGAGAGGGCGACCGCATCCGCCTTGGCGATCTGCGCGGCGCGCGCGAGTTCCCCGGCCGGCAGGTTCGGCCCGAGATAGATCACCCGCCACCCGTGGCCCCCGGCGCTCGTCGCGGCCAGCATCGCCCCGAGCTCGTGGAGCTGGCCGGCCGGGGTCCCGACGATCACCACCGGGGCGCCCTGCGGGGGCGCCGAGCTCTCCCCCATCCACGTCAGCACCCGACGGATCGTCGCCGTCGCGAGGTGCTCGTTCGCCGGGAGGAGGAGCCCCTGATGCCAGAGCGAGCCAATGGTGAAGAGCATCGGGCCGATCACCTGATCGATGACCTCATCGGCGGGGAGCCGGAGCGCCGCGGCGCGGAGGGTCATCTCCAACGCATGCCCATCGAACTTCTCGACGGCGATCAGCGCCGAGGAGAGGAAGCTCTCGATCGCGGGGCCGTCGCCCGAGGGGGCCCGGTTGAGCTCCACGGCGCGCTCCTCGGCGACGATGAGTTTCTGCAGCTCCTCGTTCGGGAGGGTCGCGACCTGCCCGATCTGCCGACCGAGGCGCGTCAGGCGGACGAGGAGCCGGAGGCGCTCGATGTCGGCATCGGTGTAGTGCCGCTGGCCCCCCGCGCTCCGGACCGGACGCACGGCGCCATACCGCTTCTCCCACGCCCGCAGCAGATCCGGGGTGAGCCCGGTCCGCTGGGTGACGATCCGCATCGGATGGAGGAAGGGCGCGCCATCGGGGTGAGTCATGTCCAGAAATAAACTGGACAATCGGGCATCATGTCAAGAATATTTCTAGGAACCGTCCGGCTTTTCCCTGAACAGCCACCCTTCTTCGGGCCCACTCAGATGCGCACCACGACCCTCATCCGTTCGCTCGCCCTCGTCGGCATCGCCCTCTCCACCGTGGCTGAGGCACAGGGGAGCCGCCTCACCGCCGCCGCCAGCACACGAGCGACGACGGTCGTCTCCCTCTCCACCCCGAGGGTGCAGGGGCAGCCCGCCCCCACGCCGCTCACCATCAAGGTCGACTACGGCCAGCCGCACGTGCGCGGCCGGGCGGGGCTCCCGACCGAGCTCGCCAAGGACGGGACCGTCGGGCGGGTCGGCGCCAACGCGGCGACGACGCT
>CAIVJV010000056.1 GCA_903906325.1 uncultured Gemmatimonadota bacterium | reverse complement strand
TGACCTCGCCCGGCGGCAGCAGGGCTACGGTCGGGGGCGTCGGATGCAGATCGAGCAGGACCGCGGGGAGTTCCTCGCCGGCGTCCGGGCCGGTGAGACCCTCGGGTCGCCGATCGCGATCCTGGTGCGGAATCGGGACTGGGCGAATTGGGAGGCGGTCATGGATCCCGCGCCGCGCCCGGAGGACGCGACGGCGACGGGCCGCGCCCGCCAGGTGACCCGCGTGCGCCCCGGCCACGCCGATCTCACCGGGCTCCTCAAATACGACCGCACCGACGCGCGGGACATCCTGGAACGCGCCTCGGCCCGCGAGACCGTCGCGCGCGTGGCGGCGGGCGCCATCGCGCGTGAGCTCCTCGCCGCCTGCGAGATCACCGTCGGGAGTCATCTCGTGCATCTCGGGGGGATCGACGCCGCGCCACCCGCCGCGTGGCCGGCCGACCTCAATGCCGCCGCCGATGCCTCGCCGGTTCGCTGCCTCGATCGGGCGGCTGAGGAGCGTATGCTCGCCGCGATCGATGCGGCCAAGGCCGCGGGGGACACCCTCGGCGGGATCTGTGAGGTGGTCGTCACCGGGCTCCCGGTCGGGTTGGGCTCGCATGTGGCCTGGGATCGCAAGCTGGACGGCCGACTCGCACAGGCGCTCTGCTCGATCCCCGCGGTGAAGGGCGTGGAGATGGGAATCGGGTTCGGTGCGGCCCGGCGCCCGGGCTCCGCGGTGCATGACCCCATCGTCCCCGATCCCGGCGCGTCCCGACGCGGCCATGTGCGACGCGAGACCAATCATGCGGGCGGCCTCGAGGGTGGGATGACGACGGGTGCGCCGCTCGTCCTCCGCGTGGCGATGAAGCCGATCGCCACGCTCATGCGGCCCCTCGCGACGATCGATACGGCGACGGGCGCACCGGCCGAGGCCTCCGTGGAGCGGAGTGACGTGACGGCGGTGCCGGCGATGGGGGTGATCGCCGAGGCGATGACGGCGCTGGTGTTGGCGGACGCCCTGCTCGAGAAGTTCGGTGGGGATTCCCTCGGCGAACTTCAGCGGAACCTCGCCACCTACCTCGCACATCTCGACGCGCGGCTCGACGCAGCTGGCGACGCAGATGGCGACGCCCGCCGGGGCTGACCCGGGCGGCTCGGGCGGGCCGCGCGTGCGGTCCCTCGTGCTCGTCGGGTTACCCGGGGCGGGGAAGAGCACCGTCGGGGCCCTCGTCGCGGCGCGACTCGGCTGGCCCTGCATCGACCTCGACGAGGTGATCGAGCGGACCGCGGGTCGCACGATCTCGGAGCTCTTCGCGAGGGAGGGGGAGGCTGGATTCCGGTCGAGGGAGGCTCGGCTGACCCGCGAGATGGCTCCGGCCGCCGGTCCGCCGGTGGTCCTGATCCCCGGCGGGGGGTGGATCGAGGATCCGGACCACCGGGCCCGGTTCGGGGTATCGCTCGAGGCGGTCTACCTCGCCGTGTCACCGGGGGTCGCGGTGCGACGGATGGGGCCCTCGATCGCCGACCGGCCCCTGCTCAGGGGGGAGGATCCCGAGGGGGCCGTGCGTCAGTTGCTCGCACGGCGTGAAAGTCTCTATCTGCAATCAAATCATACGGTTAGCACAGATATGATGGGGGCGGGCGAGGTGGCCGCTCTTATAGTTGCGCTTGCATTAGGACAGCGACCGGACTAGGATAGCCCACCTTATGGCGACCACCAAGAAGAAGGCCGTGAAGAAGGCCGCGACGAAGGCGACCAAGTCCGCCGCCAAGCCGGCGAAGAAGGCCGCCGCCAAGCGGGCCACCCGGGTCGTGGCCGAGCCCGAACTCCCGCACGACGAGGAGGCGGCCCGGGCCGCGGCGGGCAAGTCGCTGGTGATCGTGGAGTCGCCTGCCAAGGCCAAGACCATCGGGAAGTACCTCGGGTCCGGGTACGCCGTGAAGGCGACCGTCGGGCACATCCGGGACCTCCCGGTCAAGAACATCGGGATCGACATCGCCCACGGGTTCACCCCGCAGTACGTGACGATCCCCGGGAAGGAGAAGACCGTCGCCGAGCTCAAGAGTGCGGCGAAGACGGCCAAGGAGGTCTTCATCGCGACCGACCCGGACCGTGAGGGGGAGGCGATCGCGTGGCATGTGGAGCAGCAGATCGCGGGGCGCCAGTCGCCGCCGATCAAGCGGGCGCTCTTCTTCGAGATCACCAAGGACGCGGTGCGTGAGGCGCTGACGAAGGCGCGCGCGATCGATCAGAAGAAGGTCGATGCGCAGCAGGCGCGGCGCGTCCTCGATCGCCTGGTGGGCTACAAGGCGAGCCCACTGCTCTGGAAGACGGTGAAGAAGGGGCTCTCTGCCGGCCGCGTGCAGACCGTGGCGCTCCGGCTCCTCGTGGAGCGGGAGCGCGAGATCCGCGCCTTCGTGCCGCGCGAGTACTGGAAGATCACCGCGCAGCTCCAGTATCAGGGGCAGACCTTCGCGGCCAAGCTGCACCACATCGACGGCGCCAAGCCGGAGATCGGGAGCGCTGCGGCCGCGCAGGCGATCGTGCAGGAGGTCGCCCGCCGGCAGACCTTCGATGTCACCGACCTCAAGCAGCGGGAGCGTCGCAAGCGCCCCGAGGCGCCGTTCAAGACGAGCACCTTGCAGCAGGAGGCCGCGAAGAAGCTGGGCTTCGGCTCCAAGCGTACGATGCGCCTCGCGCAGAATCTCTACGAGGGCGTGCAGCTCTCGACGGCCGAGGGCGCGGTGGGGCTCATCACCTACATGCGCACCGACCATGTGCGCGTCGCCGAGTCGGCGGCGGCCGCGGCGCGGGCCTATCTCGGCACCCAGTTCGAGGCCGCGTATCTCGCCGAGGGCCCGCAGCTCTACGCCGAGGCCAAGGACGACGCGACGCAGGGCGCGCACGAGGGTATCCGCCCGACCGATCCCGCGCGGACGCCGGAATCGGTGGCGCGCTATCTCACGCCGGAGCAGCTCAAGCTCTATACCCTCGTCTGGCAGCGCTTCATGGCGTCGCAGATGGCGCCGGCGATGTTCGACACGACGACGATCGACTTCGATCTCGGCCGCTATCTCTTCCGGGCCACCGGCTCGGTGGTGAAGTTCCCCGGCTTCCTCGCCCTCTACAAGGAAGCGCACGAGGAAGGGGACCACACCGCGCTCGAGGATGCGCAGCCCCTCCCGCCCATCCCCGCGAAGGCGAAGGTGCCGGTGCAGTCGGTCGACCCGACCCAGCACTTCACCGAGCCGCCCCCGCGCTACTCGGAAGCCTCCCTCGTGAAGGAGCTCGAGAAGCGGGGGATCGGGCGCCCCTCGACCTACGCGTCGATCATCTCCACGCTCACCGAGCGGCATTACGCCGACCTCGAGCAGCGCCGCTTCTTCCCCACGCCGCTCGGCGAGTCGGTCGAGAAGGTCATGGTCCGGCAGTTCCCGCGCGAGTTCGATGTGGGCTTCACCGCCGAGATGGAGCACGAGCTCGACAAGATCGAGGAAGGCGCGCTCCCGTGGGAGAAGGTGCTGGCCGCGTTCTGGAGCCCCTTCGAGACCTCGCTCGGCTCGGTCGACACCGAGGCGTTGATCCGTGAGGCGCATGACCTCGGGGCCCTCGAGCAGGAGCGTTGCCCCACCTGCGGCGGGCGCCTCGTGCCGAAGGGCGGTTTCTTCGGACCGTTCATCGCCTGCGAACATCATCCCAAGGCCTGCACCTTCACGCGCCCGCTCAAGAGCGAGCAGAAGGAGAAGCGGTATGTCGACGTCGCCTGCCCGGAGTGCAGCGAGCGGCCGATGATCGTGCGCAAGTCGCGCAGCGGAGAGTTCCTCGGCTGCACGCGCTTCCCCAAGTGCAAGGGCACGAAGTCGATGCCCACCGGCGTGAAGTGCCCCAAAGACGGCGGGGACCTCGCGGCGCGGAAGTCGAAGAAGCGGGGGAAGACCTTCTACGGCTGCGAGAACTATCCCAACTGCGACTTCGTCTGCTGGGAGAAGCCGGTGCCCGAGGCCTGCCCGGAGTGCGGCAAGGTCGGGGCGGAGGCCAAGAGCAATAAGACGCGTGGCGCGTATCGGAAGTGCCTGAATCCCGACTGTCAGAACGAGTGGGATGTGCCGGAGACCGGCGCCGATGCCGCGGCCGAGGTTGCGGCGGCGGGGTGAGGCGATGACCGACGGCGTCACGGTGGTCGGAGGCGGCCTCGCAGGGAGCGAGGCCGCCTTTCAGTTGGCGGAGCGCGGGCATCAGGTGGTCCTCGCCGAGATGCGTCCGGCGCGTGGGACCGCCGCGCACCAGACCGATCGCTTGGCCGAGCTCGTCTGCTCCAACACCTTCAAGAGCACCGAGGTCACCAATGCGCACGGGCTGCTCAAAGCGGAGATGCGGGCGCTCGGGTGCCTGATCCTCGAGGGCGCGGATGCGGCGCGGGTGCCGGCCGGCTCCGCGCTCGCGGTGGATCGGGACCAGTTCAGCGCCTTCGTGGATGCGCGTGTGCGGGCGCATCCTCGGATCCGCGTGGTGACGGAGGAGGTGACCGCACTTCCTGCGCCTGGGATCGTGGCGACCGGCCCGCTCACCAGCGAGGCGCTCGCGGAGACGATCCGTGCACGGCTCGGGGGCGAGTCGCTCGCCTTCTACGACGCCATCGCCCCGATCCTCTCGGCGGAGTCGATCGACGAGACGATCGCCTTCCGTGCCGCGCGGTGGGACAAGGAGACGATGGCCGAGGCTGCCGAGGAGGGGGGCGCCTACCTCAACTGCCCGATGGACCAGGGGGAGTACGAGGCGTTCATCGACGCGCTCACGACCGCTGACCAGTTCACCGCCCACGCGTTCGATGCGGTGCCGTACTTCGAGGGGTGCATGCCCGTCGAGGAGATGGCGCGCCGCGGGCGCGACACGCTCCGCTTCGGTCCGATGAAGCCGGTCGGGCTGCGCGACCCGCGGACGGGGAAGCGTCCGTGGGCCGTGGTGCAACTGCGGCGTGAGGATCGCGCCGGGCGGATGTGGAACCTCGTCGGGTTCCAGACCCGGCTCCGCATCCCGGAGCAGCAGCGGGTGATCCGGATGATCCCCGGGCTCGCGAACGCCGAGTTCCTACGTTTTGGGAGCATCCACCGGAACTCGTATCTCAATGCGCCGCGGTATCTCGCCCCGCATCTCGCGCTGCGGGATGCGCCGACGACGATGTTCGCGGGGCAGCTCACCGGGGTCGAGGGCTATACCGAGAGCACCGCCACGGGGCTGCTCGCGGCGATCAATCTCGACCGCCAACTGCGCGGTGCGCCGCCGGTCGTACCCCCGCCGACGACGATGCTCGGGGCGCTCTACCGCTACCTCCGCGAGGCGGACCCCGCGCACTTCCAGCCGATGAACGCGAACTTCGGGCTCCTCGAGGAGCTGGCCGATCCCCCGCGCGACAAGGCCGTGAAGCGGGAGCGCTACGCCGACCGGGGGTTACGCGACCTCGAGGCGTGGCGTCAGGCAGAGGGGATCACGCCGAGGCAGCCGTGAGTGGGTCGACCGATGCGACGATCGTGCAGTTCCTGACCTATCTCGCCAAGGAGCGAGACGTCTCGCCGCACACGCTCGCGGCGTATGGTCGCGACCTCGAGGGGCTGCGGGCGTTCCTCACCGAGCACCTCGGTGTCGCCTCGGTGGACTGGGCCACGGTGGACCGGCTCCAGATGCGGGCCTGGCTCGCCTCGCTCGCGCGGCGGGGGCTCGCCAAGCGCACCAGTGCGCGGATGCTCTCCGCGGCTCGGAGCTTCTATCGCTTCCTGCATCGGGCCGACCTGGTGGAGGTGAATCCGGCGCGAGCGGTCGGCTCACCGAAGCTCGATCGGCATCTGCCGGGGCATCTCGACCGGGCACAGATCGAGACCGTGCTCACCGCCGCGGCGACACGCGCGCAGGAGGGTCGCTTCACCGATGTACGCGACCGAGCGATCCTCGAGCTCTTCTACTCGGCGGGGCTCCGACTCAGCGAGCTCCGTGGCATCGACCGGCGCGATCTCGACCTCCTCGGCGGGCTCGTGAAGGTGCGAGGGAAGGGGCGAAAGGAGCGGATCGTCCCGGTCGGTGGACCGGCGCAGCAGGCGTTGCGCGAATACGAGCGGGCGCGCGAGCAGCTCATCGCCACGGTCGGCGCGACGGCGGACCGGGCGGCGCTCTTCCTGAGCCAGCGGGGGCGGCGGATGAGCCCCAAGACCCTGCACAATGCCGTGGTCGCGCGGCTCGGGGAGGTGGATGAGGGAGCGGGGCTCAGCGCGCATGCCCTCCGGCATACCTTCGCGACCCATCTCCTCGATGGGGGGGCGGACCTCCGTGCCGTGCAGGAGCTCTTGGGCCACGCCAGCGTCTCGACGACCCAGATCTACACCCATACGTCCGTGGATCGGCTGAAGCAGGTCCACCGGAAGGCCCACCCGCGGGCCTGACCTCGATCCCTCCTCCCTTATCTTTCCCCGATGACCCTCCCGACCTTCCACGCGACCACGATCCTCGCCGTCCGGCGTGGCGGAGCCGTCGCCATCGGTGGTGATGGGCAGGTGACCTTCGGCGACACGGTGATGAAGGGGAGTGCGGTGAAGGTCCGCGCCCTCACCGGCGGGAAGGTGCTCGCCGGGTTCGCCGGCGCCGCGGCGGATGCGCTCACCCTCTTCGAGCGGTTCGAGGAGAAGCTCCAGCGGCACCCCGGGAACCTCCAGCGGGCGGCGGTGGAGCTCGCCAAGGACTGGCGGCAGGATCGCGCGCTGCGTCGGCTCGAGGCGCTGCTGATCGTCGTGGATCGCGACCATGGGTTCATGCTCTCCGGTACCGGGGAGCTGATCGAACCCGATGATGGGATCCTCGCGATCGGGTCCGGTGGCTCGTACGCCCTGGCGGCGGCCCGTGCGCTCGTGCGCGAGACCACCCTGCCCCCGGCGGAGATCGTGCGGCGCGCGCTGACGATCGCCGGGGAGATCTGCGTCTATACCAACACGCAGATCACCGTCGTCGAACCCACGGCCTGATGCCGACGCCCCGGACCGAACAGGCGCTCGCGCGCCTCGCGGACCTGTCCCCTCGGAAGATCGTCGCGGAGCTCGACCGCTACATCATCGGCCAGGCGGACGCCAAGAAAGCCGTCGCGATCGCGTTGCGCAATCGGTGGCGTCGCCAGCGCACGCCCGAGGCGATCCGGCCCGAGATCGCGCCGAACAACATCATCCTCATCGGCCCCACCGGGGTGGGGAAGACGGAGATCGCACGCCGTCTCGCCAAGCTGGCCGGCGCCCCCTTCGTGAAGGTCGAGGCCTCCAAGTTCACCGAGGTCGGCTACGTGGGGCGCGATGTGGAGAGCATGGTGCGCGATCTGGTCGAGAGCGCCATCGACATGGTGCGCACCGAGCGGGAGGTCGAGGTCGAGGATCTCGCGCATGATCGCGTCGACGAGCGGTTGCTCGATCTGCTCCTGCCACCTCCCGTCGCGGCCGCACCGGCAGCGCACCCGATGGATGATCCGCAGCGCGTCTTCATCGCAGGCCCCGATGGGAGCGTGAGCGCGGAAGAGGCGCAGGCCAAGGAGCGCCATCAGCGCACGCGCGAGAAGCTCCGCCAGCTCCTGCGCGACGGACAGCTCGAGCAGCGCGAGGTGGAGGTCGAGGTCCCCGTGCAGGGCCCCGGGTTCGACGCCCTCGGGCAGGCCG
The DNA here is from genome assembly GCA_903906325.1 of uncultured Gemmatimonadota bacterium. Lineage (GTDB taxonomy): Bacteria > Gemmatimonadota > Gemmatimonadetes > Gemmatimonadales > Gemmatimonadaceae > Pseudogemmatithrix. The sequence continues at coordinate 4,788 of CAIVJV010000056.1, read as the reverse complement.
GTGCGCCGGAGGGGATGCAGCACTTCGCCGAGATGCTCTCGGAGATGCTCCCCAAGCGCACCAAGCAGCGCACGGTGCCCGTCTCCGAGGCCCGTCGCATCCTGCTCGACCAGGAGTTCGACAAGCTCATCAACCTCGACGATGTGACCGCCGAGGCGCTGGAGCGGACCGAGTCGATGGGGATCGTCTTCCTCGATGAGATCGACAAGATCGCCGGGGGGAATCGGGAGATGGGTGGGCCCGATGTCTCGCGCGAGGGGGTGCAGCGCGACCTGCTCCCGATCGTCGAGGGGTCCAACGTCCAGACGAAGTACGGGATGGTGAAGACCGATCACGTGCTCTTCGTCGCGGCCGGCGCCTTCCATGTGTCCAAGCCGAGTGACCTGATCCCTGAGTTGCAGGGCCGCTTCCCGATCCGCGTGGAGCTCACCCCCCTCACCGAGGGCGACTTCATCCGCATCATGACGGAGCCGGAGCACGCGCTCACCAAGCAGTATGCCGCGCTCGTCGCGGCCGAGGGCGCGACGCTGACGTTCACCGACGATGGCGTGGCGGAGATCGCGCGCATCGCCGCGCATCTCAACAGTCGGATGGAGAACATCGGCGCGCGCCGCCTGCACACCGTGATGACCACGTTGTTGGAGCGGGTGCTCTACGAGCTCCCAGAGCGGGGGACCGCGCCTGAGACGATCGATGGGGCGACGGTGCGCACGCGACTCGCGGCCATCGCCGAGGACGAGGACCTGCGGAGATACATCCTATGACGACCGACGGACGCGATTTCCTCGCGATCACCGACTTCTCCACCCCGGAGCTCCGCGGGCTCTTCGCCCTCGCGGATCGGATGCGGCGCGGCCAGTACGCCAAGCGGCCACTGGAGGGGAAGGCCTTCGCGATGCTCTTCATGAAGAGCTCCACGCGCACGCGTGTCTCCTTCGAGGTCGGGGCGTGGCAGCTCGGCGCCCACCCCCTCTTCCTCACCCCGCGTGATGTGCAGCTCGGGCGTGGTGAGGCGGTCGCGGATACCGCGCGGGTGCTCGACCGCATGGTCGACGGGATGATGATCCGGACCTTCGCGCATGCCGATGTCGAGGAGTACGCCCGGCACTCGCGGATCCCCGTGATCAACGGGCTCACCGACCTCCAGCATCCCTGTCAGATCCTCGCCGACCTCCTCACGGTGCAGCAGCATCTGGGGAGCTTCGATGGCACGCGGATCGCCTGGATCGGCGACGGGAACAACATGGCGAACAGCTGGTGCGACGCCGCGCTGCGGCTGGGCTTCGAGCTCCGCCTCGCCTGTCCGGCCGGGTACGATCCCGACCCGGCGATCCTCGCGCGCGCCCAGGCCAGCGGGCAGGTGATCCTCGTGCGCGACCCGCGGGAGGCGGTCGAGGGCGCTGATGTCGTCACCACCGATGTCTGGGCCTCGATGGGGCAGGAGGAGGAACACACGGTGCGGGCGGCGGCGTTCGCCTCATATCAGGTCGATGCCGCCCTGATGGCCCGGGCCGCGAGCTCGGCGATCTTCCTCCACTGCCTCCCCGCCCACCGCGGCGAAGAGGTGACCGCCGAGGTGATCGACGGGCCGCAGAGCCGGGTCTGGGACGAGGCGGAGAACCGCCTGCACGTCCAAAAGGCGATCATGGCCGCCCTGATGGGCGGCGAACCGTTGGAGTGAGACGATGGTAGCGCAGCTGATGGGGAAGAAGGCTCCGGCCTTCCGAGTTCAGGACGACACCGATACGACGGTCACCCTCGCCTCCCTCAAAGGGGAGTGGGTCGTCCTCTTCTTCTATCCCAAGGACATGACCTCGGGGTGCACCGTCGAGGCCTGCGAGTTCCGAGACGCCCTGCCGCGCTTCACGAAGTTGAAGGCCAAGGTCTTCGGCGTCTCGCCTGACTCGGTGAAGTCCCATCAGAAATTCAGGGCGAAGGAGGGGCTCACCTATCCCCTCCTCTCGGATCCCGAGCACACGATGCTCGAGTCCTACGGCGTCTGGGTCGAGAAGTCGATGTACGGTCGCAAGTACATGGGGGTGGAGCGTACGACCGTCATCATCGACCCCGCGGGCACAGTCGCCGAGGTCTTCACCAAGGTGAAGCCCGCGGGGCATGCGGAGGAGGTCACCGCATGGCTTCGCGCACACGCGGGCTGAGCGCGTCGAACTCCTTGCGGAGTTGCACGAGCCGCTGCCGCGCGTCGTTCCCCACCGCCTGATCCCCCCGCATCATCGCGCTGTAGAGATAGCTGATCTGATCGGCGAGCCCCGGACGCCCGTAGCGCCAGGGCTGCCCTTCGACCTCGAGCTGGAGCGCCTCCAGACGCGCCTTGCCCTCCCCTGAGGCCTTCGCCGCCGCCGCATCCAACTCGGCGCGCAGCTGGTTCATCTCGCTGACCAGGTCACGGACCGCGAGGTTGTGTGCGAGGAGCGCCTGCATCACGGGGATCGTCACGCCGTCGGCCTCGACGCGCGGATCGGGCTTGATGACGAGCGGCTGGGTAGCCGACCAGGTCCCGGCGGTGACGCGCACCTGATAGGTCCCGGGGACGACAGTCGGGCCGTTGCGGCCGCTGCGCTGCGCATTGGCCTCCCACGGGCCGGCGAGGGTGAGATCCCAGACGAAGCGATTGTGCCCCGCCACGGCTGGCACGCGCGGCGTCCCGATCCGCTCCCACATCGGTCCCCGCATCGAGGGCTCGGCGGGCCACACCAGGCGCTCGCCCGAGGCGCGGCTCGAGAAGCGCCGCACCACCGCACCCGCGCCGTCGAGGATCTCGAGCGTCACCTCGGTGGTGGGCGCACGTGGGAACCAGTAGTCGATCGTCGCACCGGCCTGGGGGTACTGCGGGTCGGAGTCGCTGACCCGCGCGCTCTCGAGCCCACCGAACCCGGTCCGGTAGCGACGGCGATACGCGGTGGCCGGGGCGAAGAGATGCCCCGGTGCCGTCGCGGCGATCATCGTCACCTCATGGAGCGGGGTGATATTGTGCAGGATCCAGAAGCCGCGTCCCTGGGTCGAGATCACGAGGTCCTTCTGATGGACCTTCATGTCGGTGATCGGCGTCGCCGGGAGGTTGAGCTGCAGTGACTGCCAGCTCTTCCCATCGTTGAAGGACACATAGGCCCCGAACTCCGTCCCCGCGTAGAGCTGCCCGGGACGCTCGGGATCCTCGCGCACCACGCGCACCGGCTCATCCGCGGGGATGCCGTTGGTGCCCGTGGTCAGCAACGTCCAGGTCTTCCCGTAGTCGTCCGTCTTGTAGATGTACGGGCGATGGTCGCCGAGGAGGTAGCGGAGGACGGTGTAGTAGGCCGACCCCTTCCGATGCGGCGAGGGCTCGATGGTCTGCACGCGCCCGCCGAGCTCGAGTCCCGGAGGCGTGATCCGCTGCCACGTGGTGCCGTTGTCGCGCGTGATCGCGAAGGGACCGTCGTTCGCGCCGGTCCAGATCACACCCCGCTCGAGCGGGGACTCGCGGATCGCGTAGAGGGTGGAGAAGAACTCCTCGCCGGTGTTGTCCACCGTGATCGGGCCCCCAGGGTAGATCCCCTGTTTGTCCGCCGGATTCCAGGTGAGATCGGGGGAGATCGTCTCCCAAGTGACCCCTTCGTCCCGCGTGCGATGCACATGCTGCGAGCCGTAGTAGAGTACGCCGGGGTCGTGCGGCGAGACCTCCATCGGGGAGACGCGCTGGAAGCGGTAGATGAGATCCTTCCCCGCATTGCCATAGAGCGACTGCGCGCCGACCCAATAGTGCTTCTCTTGCCCCGTCTTGAGCGACATGCGGGAGAACTGCCCCTTGCAGGAGCCGTACACGGTATCCGGGTTGATCGGGTGCGGCATGATCGGCCCGGTCTCACAGCCGGGTCCCGAACGCCACCCTTGGATCGGGTCATCGAATCCGTCACTCTCCACCGGGAGCGAGGGGAGGATCAGCGTCGAATTGTCCTGCTGCGCGCCATACAGCCGATACGGGAACTGGTGGTCGACGTAGACCTGATAGATCTCCGCCGTCGGCTGGTTGTACTGTGTGCTCCAGGTCTTCCCGCCGTTGAGCGAGACGTTCACCCCTCCGTCGTTGGCCTGGATCATGATCCGGCCATCGCGTGGGTTGATCCAGTGGTCGTGGTTATCGCCGTGCGGGGTGCGCATCGGGTTCCACGTCTTCCCCGCATCGGTGCTCTTGAAGTACCCCTCCGCACCGGCGTACACCACGTCGGCGTTGGTGGGGTCGGCGGTGATCGTCGTGTAATAGAAGGGGCGCGTGATGAGCTGGTCGTACGTCGATACCTGCGTGAACGACTCGCCGGCATCGTCGGAGCGGTAGAGCCCGTTCCCGGGCTTCGCCTCCATCAGCACATAGACGCGATTCGGGTTGGCACGGCTCACGGCGATGTTGCTCTTGCCGATGAGGCTGTCGGGAAGTCCCTTGGTGAGCTTGCGCCAGGTGGTCCCGCCATCGGTGCTCTTGTACACGCCCCCCTCGAACGCCCCCGAGATGATCGTCCACGGTTTGCGCTCGGCGCGCCACATCGAGGCGTAGAGGATACTCGGGTCGGTCGGGTGGAACTCCACATCCACCGCTCCGGTCGAATCGCTGACAGAGAGGACGCGGTCCCAGCGCGCCCCGCCGTCGACCGTCCGGTAGATGCCACGAGCATTCGTGGGACGGAACGGATCGCCGATCGCCGCCACGAAGGCGATGTCGGGGTTGGTCGGATGGATCTGCAGCGCCCCGATGTTCCCGACGTCGCGGAGTCCCGCGGGGCGCCAGGTGCTCCC